>NZ_JBEOMB010000007.1:0-138371 GCF_046000175.1 Rhodoplanes sp. SY1 | reverse complement strand
CGCGAACGTCGACCTCTCCCCGCGCGCGGGGAGAGGTTTTAGGAGGCCGCGCGTCTATCCCCCATACGCCTCGATCGGCGGGCAGGAGCAGATCAGGTTGCGGTCGCCGTGCACGTGGTCGACGCGGTTCACGGCGGCGAAGTACTTGTCGGTGCGCGACACGCCGGCCGGAAACACCGCCTCGGCCCGGGTATAGGCGCGGTCCCAGGCGTCGTCGGCGAGGTCGTGCACGGTGTGCGGCGCGTGGCGCAGCGGCGACTGCTCGATCCCGAGCTTCCCCGCCTCGACGGCGGCGATCTCCTGGCGAATCGCGATCATCGCGTCGACGAAGCGGTCGAGCTCGTGCTTCGATTCCGACTCGGTCGGCTCGATCATCAGCGTCCCGGCGACCGGGAACGACACGGTCGGGGCGTGGAAGCCGTAGTCGATCAGCCGCTTGGCGATGTCGTCGACCGTGACGCCGGTGGTCTCCTTCAGGGCGCGCGGATCGACGATGCACTCGTGCGCGACGCGGCCGTTGTGGTTCTTGTAGAGCACCGGGTAGTGGGGGCCGAGCCGGCGCGCGATGTAGTTCGCCGACAGGATCGCCACCTCGGTGGCACGCTTCAGGCCGGCGTCGCCCATCATCAGCACGTAGGTGTAGGAGATCGGCAGGATCGACGCCGAGCCGTAGGGCGCCGCCGAGACGGCGCCGACCGGCGTGGTGCCGCCGTCGAGCGCCGGGTGGCCGGGCAGGAAGGGCGCGAGATGCGCCTTCACGCCGATCGGCCCCATGCCGGGGCCGCCGCCGCCGTGCGGGATGCAGAAGGTCTTGTGCAGGTTGATGTGGCTGACGTCCGCGCCATAGGCGCCCGGACGCGACAGCCCGACCTGGGCGTTGAGATTGGCGCCGTCGAGATAGACCTGGCCGCCATGGGCGTGGACGATCTCGCACATCTCGCGGATATGCTCCTCGAACACGCCGTGCGTCGACGGATAGGTGATCATGGCGCAGGCGAGCTTTTCCGCGTGCTGCGTCGCCTTGGCCTCGAGGTCGGCGAGATCGACATTGCCGTCGCGGTCGCAGGCGACGACCACGACCTGCATGCCGGCCATCGCGGCGGAGGCCGGGTTGGTGCCGTGCGCCGAGGACGGGATCAGGCAGACGGTGCGGTGCGGTTCGCCGCGCGACGCATGATAGGCGCGGATCGCCAGCAGGCCGGCGAACTCGCCCTGCGAGCCGGCGTTCGGCTGCAGCGACACGGCGTCGTAGCCGGTCAGCACGGCCAGCATCCTTTCCAGCTCGTCGAGCAGGATCTTGTAGCCCTGCGCCTGCTCGGCGGGCGCGAACGGGTGGATGTCGGAAAACTCCGGCCAGGTGATCGGGATCATCTCGGCCGTCGCGTTGAGCTTCATGGTGCAGGAGCCGAGCGGGATCATGGCGCGGTCGAGCGCCAGGTCGCGGTCGGAGAGTTTTCGCAGGTACCGCAGCATTTCCGTTTCGCTGCGGTAGCGGTGGAACACCGGATGCGTCAGGAACGCCGAGGTGCGCACCAGCCCGACCGGCAGCCGCACGTCCGCCTCGCCGGCCATCTCGTCGTAGCGGAACGTGCCGCCGAAGGCGCGCCACACCGCCTCGACCACGGCCTCGTCGGTCGTCTCGTCGACGCTGATGGCGATCGCCGGCGCGTCGCCGAAGGCGCCGGGGGGAATCGCACGCAGGTTGATCTTCTCCGCCCGCGCCTTTTCCAGGATCTCCGACTGCCGGTCGCCGACCGGCACCGTCACGGTGTCGAACATGGCCGCCGACGGCGGCGTGAAGCCGAGCGCGCACAGCCCCGCCGCCAGCACGGCGGCGCGGCGGTGGACTCTTCGGGCGATCTCGGTCAGGCCTTCGGGTCCGTGATAGACGGCGTACATGGAGGAGATGACGGCGAGCAGCACCTGCGCCGTGCAGATGTTGGAGGTCGCCTTCTCGCGCCGGATGTGCTGCTCGCGCGTCTGCAGCGCCAGCCGATAGGCCGGGTTGCCGCGCGCGTCGACCGACAGGCCGACGAGGCGGCCCGGCATGGTGCGCTCGAGCCCCTTGCGCACCGCCATGTAGGCGGCGTGCGGGCCGCCATAGCCCATCGGCACGCCGAACCGCTGCATCGAGCCGATCGCGATGTCGGCGCCGAGCTCGCCGGGCGGCACCAGCAGCGTCAGCGCCAGCGGGTCGGCCGCGAAGGCGACGAGCCCCTTGGCGGCATGGACGCGCGCGACCAGCCCGCGCCAATCGCGCACGGCGCCGTACGTGTCGGGATACTGCACCAGCACGCCGAACACGGCGGCCGGATCGAGGTCGCGCTCCGGATCACCGACGATCAGCGACAGGCCGAGCGGCTCGGCGCGCGTCTTCAGAACCGCGAGCGTCTGCGGGTGGACGGCGGCGTCGACGAAGAAGGCGGCCGCCTTCGCGCCGGCCGAGCGCTTCGCCAGCGCCATCGCCTCGGCCGCCGCGGTCGCCTCGTCGAGCAGCGAGGCGTTTGCGACCGGCAGGCCGGTGAGGTCGCTCACCAGTGTCTGGAAGTTCATCAGCGCCTCGAGGCGCCCCTGGCTGATCTCCGGCTGATACGGCGTGTAGGCCGTGTACCAGGCCGGGTTCTCCAGCACGTTGCGCTGGATGACGGCGGGCAGCACGGTGCCGTGATAGCCCTGGCCGATCAGCGAGACGAACACCTGGTTCTTGGCCGCGATCTCGCGCAGGCGAGCGAGGGCGGCGGTCTCCGACAGCGCCGCGCCGAGCGCCGGCGGGCGCTTGTCGCGGATCGAGGCCGGGATCACGTCGGCGATCAGGGCGTCGAGGCTCCTGGCGCCGACCGTCTCGATCATCACCTCGATGTCGCGCGGGCTCGGGCCGACATGGCGGCGGACGAAGTCGGTGGCCGGGGCGTCGGTCGTCGTCATGCGGATGGGGGCGTTCATGCTCGAGGTCCTGACAGGGGCGATCCGGGCAGCCGCGATCCGGACGATCGCGACCGAGACGATGGGTCGGGTCTGCCGCGATCGTTGGCGCGAGCCGTCCGGAGACGACGACGCGCCGGGCCGCGGAGCGGGCCGGGTGCGGATGCCAGGGCGATGCGCCGTCACGTCGACAGCCGTGCACGCCTGCGAGCGGGCACGTCAGCGGGGGTGATGGACGCGGGCCGGGACTGAAGGGAGGGGCGGTATCGCGGCGCGACCGGTGGTCGCGACTCGACAGGAAGCGCCTTCCGACAAGCTCGGCTCGCCACGGCGCCCCATCTGTCTCTGTGCCTGAGAGTGTTATCCCGTCGGCGGACCCGTCCCGGCTCGTCACCGGGCGGGTCACTTTCCAGATTCACCTGCTCGCGACGGTCCTTTTGCCTGAGAGTTTCCGGGGCGGTTGCTCCTTCGGCGCCGGCCTGGGGCCGGTCTCTCCCGTCGCGAGTACGCGAAACCTCCTTGAACACAGGATCTAGGTGCTTCCTCGATGCCTGCAACGCTCGGAAGAGTCAAGACGGGCGGCTGCCGCACTCTTGGGCATGCACAAAATATCGTCTACGGCCGGGCGTGCACGGGCCGGGAATCAGGCCCAGCTCTTCGGGAACAGGGAGTCGGACGGGGCGAGATGCGCCTCGCCGGCCGTGTCGAGCCGGCGGTAGCGGCCCGAGAAGAACACCAGCGGCCGCGGCGCCGGGGTGTCGCCGATCGCCAGGGCCTCGACCTCGCCGACGAAGATCTCGTGGTCGCCGCCCGGGTGGCGGGCGTGGGCGACGCATTCGAGCACGGCGAGCGAGCCCGCGAGCAGCGGCACGCCGTTGCGGCCGTCGACCGTCTCGACGCCCTCCCAGCGGTCGCCGCTCGGCTTGGCGAAACGATCGGACAGCGCCTCCTGTGCCTCCGAGAGCACGTTGACGGCATAGTGTCGCGCCGCCTGCCAGGCCGGGAAGCTGTTGGCCCGGCGCGCGATGCTGAACAGGATCAGGGGCGGCAGCAGCGAGACGGAGTTGAACGAGCTCACCGTGATGCCGAGCCGGCCGCCGTCCGGGGCGAGCGCCGTCACCACCGCCACCCCGGTCGCGAAGCGGCCGAGGGCCTGGCGGAAGCGGGCCTGATCGAACGGGGCGTCGTGCATGCGGGCGGCGGCTCCTGGGAGGCGTGCGGGCCGCCTTTCCGGCGGGCGACGCCGTGGCGCGGGCAGCCGCTATCAACCAGCTTTGCGGCGCCGCATCAAGCGACCGCTGCCGCCCGGGCGACGCCGGACGGCGGCCCGGCCGAACGACCGGACAGGTCCAGGTTCGGGCGATGGTTCGAGCGTCGGTCCGGTCGCCGTCTCAGGTGACGGCGCGGCGGGTGCGCGGCTGGGCCGCCGGGGCCGCCGCAGGGCGAACGCCGCCGCGACCGGGCCCGTGATGGAGGATGTGCTGGAGCCGCTCGCGCAGATTCTCGATGTGCTTGCGCATGGCGCGGGCGGCGCGCTCCGGATCGCGCGTCTCCATCGCCTCGAGGATGGTGCGGTGCTCGCGCCCGGCGGCGTAGACGTCGACGGTCTGCCACAGGTGCAAATACCAGAAGCGGGTCGAGCGCTCGTGCATCAGGCGGACGAAATCGGCCAGGATGGCGTTGCCGGACATCGCCGACAGCTTGACGTGGAAGGCGCGGTCGGACTCGACGAAGGCATCCAGCGAGCCGCCGCCGTGCCGGCGATTGGTCTTCTCGAGGATCGCGGTGAGCTCCTTGATGTCCTCGCGGGTGCTGTTGGCGACCGCGCGGCGCACCAGCTCGACCTCGACCAGGATGCGGGCGTCGAGAATCTCGACCACCTCGTTGATCGAGTCGGGGCGGACGATGACGCCCTTGCGCGGCACCACCTCGACCAGGCCCTCGACCTGCAGGAGCTGCAGCGCCTGATGCACGGGCGTGCGGCCGAGCTTGAGCAGATCGCAGATCGCCGCCTCGTTGAGATACTGTCCCGGCAGGAAGAACAGGGTGAGGATCATCTCCTTGATCTGCTGATAGGCCCGATCGGACAGCGACGCGCCCTTGTCGCGCTCGCCTCTGTCGCGCTCGCCTCCGCGCTCGCCTCCGTCGCGCTCGCGCTCGCGCCTGTCGCGGAGCTTGCCGTCGCGCTCCCTGTCCTTCTCGGCCGGCGGTGCGGCCTCCGCCGCCGACGCCTTGCGCTTCGGCCGTGTCCCGCGTTCGCCTCGCGTCTGTGGCATCGCCGCCGTCCCGTCGTTTCGAACCCGGTGCGCCTCGAGCTGTCGTCTCGAGTCTCGGTCAGGATCGCGCGGGGAGCGCCCCTTGGTGCGCCGCAAAAGCACCGTCGGCGTCACCGCGACCCCCTGTCGCGTCGACAAAACTCTAGAGGTGTTCGCGGGGCCGCGCCACCCGGTGGAACGCGTGGCCCGCATGCGTCCGGCAGCCTCGGCGCCGCCCCCTGTCCGGAGCGTGTTTCGCCGCACGACGGATTAGCCGCGCCGTGCGAATCGGACCCCTTTGTATGCAGTGCAACACGCCGCGTCCGCGTCGCGCCGATCCCGTTTCGGTGCGTGCGACGGCGTACCGAAACGTCGGCGTCGCCGTCCATTTTTGCAGAGCTGTGCCGTAGGAACCACATCGCCGTTCGCTTCCCCCGCGATCGGCCACCGTTATAATTCGAGCCGCTCGGATCACTTGCGTTCGGGCTTTCTTCGCATCTCCGACCGCCGGGTCACCAACTCACGAAACCTCGAAGCCGGTCCAACGAGGAGCGCTCCATGAGCTATGAACTCGACCACGCCTTTCTCGGAAAGCCGCATCATCAGCTGCCGCGTCGCGTCTACCCGGCGCAGGGCTGTGATTGGCAGTATCGCGTCGACTACGAGCGACTGCGCAAGCAGCGGCTCCAGAAGGCGCGCGAGCAGATGGAGATTCACGATCTCGGGGCGCTGGTGCTCTACGCGGGCGCGAACATCCGCTACATCACCGGCTCGTACCAGGGCAATTGGAAGTACAACATCAACATCCGTTACGCGGTGCTGCCGCGCGGCGGCGATCCGATCCTGTTCGAGACCGCCGGCTCCGACATGCAGTGCGCCCGCATCGACCTGCCGTGGATGCACAAGACGCGCGGCTCCAACATCGCCGAGGGCCTGAAGGGGTCTGCCGCCATCGCGGCCGGCGCCAAGGAGCGCAAGATCGACCCGCTCAACGATCCGGGCTTGATGATGCGCGACAACATCCGCCCGGCCATGACCTGGCAGTGGGCCGAATCGGCCGTGCCCTACATGGCCGAGCGCATGGTCGCCTCGATCTACGAGGTGCTCAAGGAGTACGGCGTCGAGAAGGAGCGCATCGGCGTCGACAATCTCGACATTCCCTCGCTCGAGGCCTTCCAGAAGTTCAAGATCAACATCGTCAACGGCTGGCCCGCGATGTCGGCGGCCCGCGTCGTCAAGACGATCGACGAGATCGAGCTGCTCAAGCAGTCCTCGACCATCGGCGACGCCGCGATGTGGCACATCAAGCACGAGTGGCTGAAGCCCGGCGTCACCGAGCGCCAGATCGAGGCCAAGGTGCACGAGCTGATGCTCAAGCTCGGCTGCGAGATCATCTACGACATCATCGTCGCCTCGGGCGGCAACACCTCGCCCTACCGGCGATGGGCGACCGACAAGATCATCCGGCAGGGCGATCTCGTCATCGTCGACATCAACGCGGTCGGCCCCTCCGGCTACTTCATCGACTACGTGCGCTGCTTCAAGTGCGCCGCCAAGATGACGCAGAAGGAGATCGACCTCTACAAGCAGACCTACGACTCGATGTATGCCGGCATCGAGATGCTCAAGCCCGGCAACTCGACGGCCGACGTCGCCGCCAAGTTCCCGGAATACGACGACGACACCTACGGCACCGTCACGCTGCAGCAGTTCGCCCACTCGATCGGCATCACGCTGTACGAAGGCATGTGGATCTCGCGCGCCTACTCGCTCAGCCAGCCGGCCGAGATCAAGGAGAACATGTACTTCGCGATCGAGACCTTCGCGGGCCATCCGGAGCTCGAGCAGACGACCCGTCTCGAGGAGAACGTGCTGGTCGGCCCGACCGGCCCAATCGTCTTCACGCTGATGGAGCACATGGAGGAGGCCGTCGGCAACTACGACCGGCCCGGCCTGCACCATCCCTCCCTGGTGAAGTAGACGACGAGCCGGAGCGCGGCGTCCCCGCGCTCCGGTCCGACCGTCCGGCGCTGCTGCGCCGGGGCGACCGCATCGGCACCGGACCGGTGCGCAGCCGGCGTGCCACGGCATCGCGTCACGACGGCCCGCGGCACGGCCGGTCGTGATACGATCGGTCTCGACACGATCGATCGTGACGCACTTTACCGCATTGCCGGAGGCCCCGGACCGGCGCAGCGTTCGACCGCCAGACGAGCCGCATTTCTTTCATTTCGGCTTCAATAACAAGACCCAATAACAAGACCCGTCGCAGACAGAGAGGAACACGGACATGAGAAAGCTATGGGGTCTGCTCGCCGTTTCCGCATTGTGCAGTTTCATGGCGCCCGGACTCGCCGAGGCCCAGAGCACCAAGACCGCCAAGATCGGCATCCTGCTGCCCCTCACCGGCCCGTTCGCCGCCGTCGCCGAGACCCAGAAGCAGGGCGCCCTGCTCGCCGTCGACGTGATCAACAAGCGCGGCGGCCTCGACATGCCGGAGGGCAAGACCATGCTCGAGGGCGTGGTCGACGACGACGAGGCCAAGCTCGACGTCGGCGTGCGCCGCTATCGCTATCTGGTCGACCAGGGCGTCAAGGGCGTCGGTGGCCAGACCTGGGCCCCGCTCGCCTACGCCATCAACGCGCTCGTCTCGCGTGACCCGAAGCCGTACTTCCCGGTCTGCGTCCAGGCCAAGGAGGCGTTCACCAAGGGCAAGATCGCGCCCTCCACCTTCGCGGCCGCCTACTCGCCGTGGACGGTCGGCTACATGGCCGGGACCCAGGCCGTGAAGACGCTCGGCAAGAAGAAGATCTTCTTCCTGGCCCGCTCCGACTCGTGGGGCTGGGACATTCGCGACGGCGTCGAGGCGGCGGCCAAGCAGTACGGCGCCGAGATCGTCGGCCGCGACGAGGCGCCGCTCGGCACCACCGATTTCACCACCATCCTGCAGAAGGTGAAGGCGGCGAAGCCGGACGTGTTCATCGCGGCGCAGTTCGCCGCCGACTCGGTCGCGCTCCTCAAGCAGGTCCAGCAGATGGGCCTCAACAAGGAGATGACGATCTTCAACGCCTTCATCACCAACGTGGTGGCGAAGGGGCTGCCGCCGGAGGCGCTCGCCGGCGTCTATGCGATGCACTACTTCTACTACGACCTCGCCGGCTTCCCGGACCAGGAGGTGGCCAAGCAGGCGGCCGACTTCACCAAGCTGTTCCGTGACAAGTACGGCTATCCGCCGGACGCCTACGCGGCGATCGCCTACATCGCCTACATGGAGATGTTCCGCGGCTTCGAGCAGTCGAAGTCCTGGGATGCGGCCAAGGTGACGGCGGCCCTGATGGCGAACAACGGCAAGTTCGACAGCGTCAAGGGACCCGCGTCGTGGCGCGAGGACCATCAGGCGGCGTTCAAGTACGGCGCCTTCCTGGTCAAGGGCAAGGGTCCGGGCGAGCAGAAGAACGAGTGGGATCTGTTCTCGGTCGAGGGATCGATGGGCGGCGAGGAGATCCTGCCGCCGTTGAAGTCGCTCGGCTACTGATCTCTCCGACCCGTAAGGGACCGGCCGAATCGCCGGTCCCCGCTTCCCCAGTGCACGGCGGCCGGGCGGCTCTCGCCGCCCGCCGCGACCAGACACGAGGAACACCGTGACCACGGACCCGCGCGCCGAGATCATCCGGGCGGAGGGCGTCACCAAGCGCTTCAAGGGCCTCGTCGCCGTCGACAATGTGAGCTTCGTGCTGCGCGAGTTCGACGTGGCCGGCATCATCGGCTCGAACGGCGCCGGAAAGACGACGTTCTTCAACCTCCTCACCGGCTACTATCCGCCCGACGAGGGACGCATCCTGTTCAAGGGGCAGGACGTCACCGCGATGCCGCCCGAGAAGCGGGTCGACCTCGGCATGATGCGGACGTTCCAGCTCACCGCCACCTTCGACAGCCTCACCGTGGTCGACAACCTGGTGCTGTCCTATGTGCGGGCCTACGAGAAGCCGTCGCTCCCGGCGCTGTTCTTCAGCACCTGCCGGAGCCGGCGCGACCACCCGAAGGTCGTCGAGACGCTCGAGACCTTCAATCTCGGCCATCTGCGCAATCGCGTCGTCAAGAACCTGAGCCTGGGCGAGAAGCGGCGGCTGGAGATCGCCATGTCGATCCTGGCCGAGCCGGCTCTCCTGCTGCTCGACGAGCCGCTCGCCGGACTCGCCGAGACCGAGATCCGGATGCTGCTCGACGTGCTCAAGGCGCGCGTCGGCCGCCAGACCATCCTGATCGTCGAGCACAAGCTCTCCCACGTGCAGGACTTCCTGCAGCGCCTCACGGTGATGCACGAGGGCCGGGTGATCGCCGAGGGTCCGTGCGACGAGTGCCTGCGCCATCCCGAGGTGCGGCGCAGCTACTGGCAGATCGCCACCGAGGCGGGTGAAGGCGAGGCCGTGTCATGAGCGTCGCGACCAACGGCCATGTCCTCGACGTGAAGGGCCTGAACGCCGCCTACGGCGAGTCGAAGGTGCTGTTCGACATCGGCATCGCGGTGCGCGACCGCGAGGTCGTCGGCTGCGTCGGCCGCAACGGCGCCGGCAAGTCGACGCTGCTCAAGAGCATCGCCGGCTTCCTGCGGCCGACCGCCGGCACGGTCGAGTCGGAGGGCGTCGATCTCGTCGGCCGCACCGCCTACGCGATCGCCGGCATGGGCATCAAATACGTGCCGCAGGACAAGAAGGTGTTCTCCGACCTGACGGTGCGGGAGAACCTCGAGCTCGGCTCCTACGCCTCCGGCGACTACGACTGGGATCCGGTGCTCGTCTTCTTCCCGAAGCTGAAGGTGCTGATGGACCGCAAGGCCGGCTATCTGTCCGGCGGCGAGCGGCAGATGCTGATGATCGGCCGTGCGATCCTGGGCAAGCCGAAGCTCCTCCTGGTCGACGAGCCGACCGAGGGTCTCGCGCCGTCGATCGTCTCGCACCTGAAGGACGTCTTCCGCGAGCTGTCGAAGAGCGCGGCGCTCGTCATCGTCGAGCAGAACCTGCCGATGATCTGCGCCATCGCCGACAAGATCTACGCCCTCAACGAGGGCCGGCTGGTGGCCGAGCTCACCGAGCGCGAGCAGATCAAGCCCGAGGTCTGCGAGCCGTATCTCTAGGGAGCGTCCACGATGGCCCGAACTTCATCCGTCACCCTGGGGTGCTCGGCCGCAGGCCGAGCCTCGAAGGGCGACGGCCCGGGCCGTCCATCCTTCGAGGCCCGGCTTCGCCGGGCACCTCAGGATGACGGATTGGGGTATGGCCGCCCGGCTGCGGCCGAGAGAGGGATTGTCCGATGAGCGTCCTGCGCTGGTGGTCGGGGCTGGTGGTGGCTTTCGGGCTGCTGATCGTGCTCCGGTTCGTGCTGCCGCTGCCCTTCAACAACGAGATCATCATCTTCGCCATCTACGTGATGGGCTGCAACTTCCTGCTCGGCCGCGTCGGCTTCATCTCGTTCGGCCAGCCGGCCTATCTCGCGTCCGGCGCCTACGGGGCGGCGTTCTATCTCTACTACTTCGGCACCAACCCGTATGTCGGCATCCTGGTCGGCATCGTCGCGGGGCTTCTGGTGGCGGCGCTGGTCGGGCCGCTGTTCGTGCGGCTGCGCTCCGACTATTTCGCGCTCGTCAACCTGGCCCTCGCCGTCATCATCTTCTTCATGATGCAGAAGATGCTGGCGAGCGTCACGTTCGGCGACAACGGCCTGGAGCTCTTGACCCGGATGGACTCGACCCCGGTGCTCGACATCACCCGGCCGGCCGATTTCTGGCTCTTCGCCTTCCTGTGCTGCTTCGGCATCTGGGCGCTGTACAAGTATCTGGACGACTCGGTGTTCGGCGCCTGCTGCCTCGCCGCCAAGGCCAACGAGGACAAGCTGCGCTTCCTCGGCTACAGCAACTACGGCATCCGGCTGATGGCCTTCGTGGTCGCCAACACGACGACGGCTTTCGCGGGCGCCCTCTACGCCATCCACCAGGGCCTGGTGAGTCCCGAGATGTCGAGCCCGGCGCGCGCCGCCGATCCGGTCGTCGTCACCATCCTGGGCGGCGTCGGCACGCTCTACGGTCCGCTGGTCGGCTCGATCGCCTTCGTCGGCATGAAGGACCTGATCAGCAAGATGGTCGGCCACTGGGAGCTGATCGTCGGCTTCCTGCTGGTGTTCGTGATGCTGGCCGGCGAGCGCGGCATCTGGGGCTCGCTCGAGCCGCTGCTGCGCCGCCTGGTGCTGCGTCAGCGCGATGCCGACGCGCCGGCCGAGACGGCCGAGCGTCCGGCCGATGCGGGAGTGAAAGCGCGATGATGGATCTTCAACTGCTCCTCTCCGGCGTCATCTTCGGCCTCAGCATGGGGAGCATCTTCTTCCTCATGACGGTCGGCCTGTCGCTGTGCTTCGGCCTGATGCGCATCATCAGCCTCGACCAGCTCCTCTACTACTCGGTCGGCGCCTATCTCACCTACTCGATCAGCGCCATGATCGGCAGCGTCTGGCTCGGCGCGCTGGTCGGGGTGGTCGGCGCCGGCGTCACGGCGCTGCTGGTCGAGCGTTTCGTGTTCCTGCGCATCTACGCGCGCGACATCACCTTCTCGATGATCACGTCGTTCGGCATCCTGATCGGCGGCATCGGCATCATCAAGGCGGTGTGGGGCCTGGTGCCGCGGCCCGTGCCGGTGCCGATCGAGGCGCAGTGGGACATCCTGGGCACCGAGGTCCCGGTCTACCGGCTGGTCGTCGTGGTGCTGGCGCTCCTCGTCTATGCGGGGATCTGGCTGTTCCTCAACAAGACCATCATCGGCAAGGCGATCCGGGCCGGCATCGAGGACGTCGAGCATGTCGAGGGGCTGGGCATCAACGTCTACCGGCTGTTCACCCTCACCTTCGTGATCGCCGGCGCCCTGTCCGGCCTCGCCGGGGGCCTGCACGCGCCGCTGATCATGGTGTTCCCCGACATGGGGCTCGAGGTGCTCGCCTTCGCCTTCATGGTGGTGATCATCGGCGGGCTCGGCAGCATCAAGGGCACGTTCATCTCGGCCTTCCTGGTCGGCCAGGTGGTGTCGATCGGCTCGCTCGTCTACGCGCCGCTCGCCCAGATGGCGCCGTTCGCCATCATGCTGCTGATCCTGCTGATCAAGCCGACCGGCCTCTACGGCAGCGCGCTGCTCAAGCGCTGAGCAGACGCCGGTCGATCATCTTCTGGTCATTCCGGGCCGCGGCGAAGCCGCGAACCCGGAATCCGCCGACAGTCACCGAGTTTCGGGTTGGATTCCGGGTTCGGCGCTGCGCGCCGCCCCGGAATGACCGATGAACCGATCGGGGCGATCACCACCAGCCGGCGCCGGCCTCCACGGTCGCCGCCGGCCGGCGCTCGCGGGCGCCGTGCAGGGCGGCGAGGACGCGGCGCTTGACAGCATCCCACGCGGCCGAGTCCCGGTCGCGCGGGCGCAAGAGGTCGACGGCGATCTCCTCGGCGATGCGACCCGGCCGCGGCCGCATCACGACGATGCGGTCGGCGAGCGCGATCGCCTCGTCGACATCGTGGGTGACGACGAGGAGCGTCGGCTCGGCGTCGTGCCACAGGTCGAGCAGGTGATCCTGGAGGTCGGCGCGGGTGAAGGCGTCGAGCGCCGAGAACGGCTCGTCGAGCAGCAGCACCTCGGGCCGAGTCACGAGCGCGCGGGCCAGCGCGACGCGCTGCGCCTGCCCGCCCGACAGCTCGCGCGGCCAGACGCCCGCCTTGTCGGCGAGACCGACCCGGGCGAGCTGCGCCGCCACCCGGGCGTCGCGCGCCTCGCGGGGCAGCGCCGCGAGGCCGAAGCCGACATTGTCGGCCACGGTGAGCCACGGCAGCAGCCGCGGCTCCTGGAACACCATCCCGACCTTCTCGTGCGGCGCCCTGATCTCCTCGCCGTCCAGCGCGATCGTCCCGTCGGTCGGGCGGTCGAGCCCGGAGACGAGCCGCAGCATCGTCGACTTGCCGCAGCCGGAGCCGCCGACCACGGCGACGATCTCGCCGAGCGGCACCGACAGCGACACCCGATCGAGCGCCCGCACGCCGTTGGCGTAAGTCTTGCCGAGGTTTTCCAGGATCAGCATGGCGGGCTCATCGAGTTATTAGCTGATCTGATCTGTTCGGCTGGCGCTGCTCCCCCCACCCCTGGCGCGCGGAGCGCGTCGGGGGTGGGGGGCTCTTCGGCGTCGGCAAATTGCAGAGCATCACCGCGGCTCCTCCGCCGCCACCACGTCCTGCCAGCGCAGGAACGGCGCCGTGGCGGCGACGAGGATCCAATCGGTGGTCTTGCCGAGGATCGCGAAGGCGACGATGGCGGCGACGATCTGGGCCGGCTTGCCGAGCTGCTGGCCGTCGACCAGCAGATAGCCGAGCCCTTCGCCGGCGCCCATGAACTCGGCGGCGACGACGAACATCCAGCCGAGCCCGAGCCCGGCCCGCAGCGACACGACGAAGCTCGGCAGCACGGCCGGCAGCAGGATCCGGCGCACCATCGCGGGGCCGGAGAGGCGGAAGATGCGGCCGACCTCGACGACCTTGCGGTCGACCGCGACGATCGCGCCCATCACGCCGAGATAGACCGGGAAGAACACGCCGACCGCGATCAGCGCCACCTTGGAGGCCTCGAAGATGCCGAGCCACAGGATGAACAGCGGCACCCAGGCGATCGACGGGATGGCGCGCAGCGCCTGCAGGGTCGGGTCGAGGAGCGAGCGGGCGAGCCCCGAGTATCCGGCGATCGCGCCCATGACGGTGCCGGCGAGCGCGCCGAACCCGAAGCCGGCGGCGACGCGGGCCACGGTCGCGGCGGTGTGGCGCGCCAGCTCCCCGGTGACGGCGAGATCCGCGAAGGTCTCGGCGATGCGCGAGGGCGGCGGCACCAGGCGGCCGTCCGACAGGCCGGCCCGCACCGCCAGCTCCCAGCCGAGCGCGGCGACCACTGGCACGACGAGGCCGAGCACGACGCCGCGCCAGCGCCGGCGCTTCGTCTCGCGGCGCGGACGGCCGGAGACGCCGGCCTGGGCCGGCGCGGCGATCCGCACGCTGTCGATCTCGGCGCTCATCGCGACGGCGGCATGTGACGCAACGCGCGAGCCCGGATCAATTTCCGGCCGCCGCCAGGCGGTCCTCGATCAGGGCGTCGACGGTCGCCTTCACGTCCACGGTCGGCGCGATCACGCCGGCCTGCTGGAGCGCGAGCCCGGCCGCCAGGATCGACTCGCGCTGCGGCGCGCCGATGCGGCTGTGGGTCAGCTCGGTGCGCTCCTTGAGCTGCTTCTCGACCACGGCCTCGGGCAGCTTGGTGACGGCCATGAAAGTCTTCTTCAGCCCCTCGGGATCGGCGAGCGCCTGCTTGCGGGCCTCCTCGTAGACGGCGAGCACGCGCGCCACCAGGGCGGGATGGTCCTTCAGGAAGGCCTCGCGGACATTGAGGATGCCCCAGGTGTTGGCCTCCGGCTTGCGATGGACCAGCACCGCGCCGTCCTCCACCTCGGCCTGCGCCATCATCGGGTCGAGGCCGGCCCAGGCGTCGACGTCGCCGCGGATCAGCGCGGTCTTGCCGTCCGGGTGCTGCAGCAGCACCGGCTTGATGTCGCGCTCGGTGAGTCCGGCGTCGAGCAGGGCGCGGACCAGGAAGATGTGCGGATCGGTGCCGCGCGTCACGGCGACGCGCTTGCCCTTCAGGTCGGCGACCGACTTGATGGGCGAGTCCTTGCGGGTGACGAGCGCGGTCCACTCCGGGCGCGAGTAGACGTAGATCGACTTGATCGGGTTGCCGTTGATCTTCGCCACCAGGGCGGCGGAGCCCGCGGTCGAGCCGAAGTCGATCGAGCCGGCGTTGAGGAACTCCAGCGCCTTGTTGGAGCCGAGCGACTGCACCCAGCGCACCGCGATGCCGTCCTTGGCGAGCTCCTTCTCCAGGAGCCCCTTGTCCTTGAGCACCAGCGACACCGGATTGTAGGTCGCCCAGTCGATCCGGATCTCCTTCGGCGTGTCGGCCGCGACGGCGGGCGCGACGGCGAAGGGCAGGACGAGGGCACCGGCCAGGAGACCGGCCGCGGCACGGCGCGACAGTGACGACATGAGGAACCTCCGCGCGTCGGGGTGGCCGGGCGCCCGCGCGGCGGCCCGGATCAGGGACGGGACTCGGGACAGGACGTGGCTTGCGATTCTCGAAGCTGCCGCCGTCGAAACCCGGCCGGCGACATGCGTGAAAACCCTGACGCAACCTCGGCGAATGGTCAATAATACAGGAATTACTTGTATTTAGCGGTTCGGAGCATGGTCTTCTCCGAAGTCCAGGCACCGGCAGAACACTGTTCTTCGCGCCGGTCCGGCACCCGGTGGCGGCGGCCGTGACGCGTGGCCGTGACACGATGCGCCGGGTTCGCTATCCAGGGGCATGACCGACATGAAGACCCGGCCGCTCCGCCCCGAATGCGAGCTGTTCGACGTCGAGGCCGTCGCGGCCGATCTCGACCGTCTCGCCGACGAGCATCAGGGACGCGAACGCGAGCTGCGCATCGCCGTCGCGCAGCGGCTCAAGGCGGTGGTCGGCGACGGCCGCACCAAGGCCGAGCAGATGCTGCTCGCCGACAAGCACGGCCGCCGCTGCGCCGAGCGGCTGTGCCAGATGCAGGACGCGGTGATCGCGATCCTCTACGGCTTCGCCACGACGCACCTGTACGCGACCCAGAATCCATCCGAGGCCGAGCACATGGCCGTGGTCGCCACCGGTGGCTATGGCCGCGGCCTGATGGCGCCGGGCTCGGACATCGATCTCCTGTTCCTGCTGCCCTACAAGCAGACCGCCTGGGGCGAGTCGATCGCCGAGGCGATCCTCTACTGCCTGTGGGACATGGGCCTGAAGGTCGGCCACGCCACGCGCTCGATCGACGAGAGCATTCGCCAGGCCAAGGCCGACATGACGATCCGCACCGCGATCCTCGAGTCGCGCTTCCTGTTCGGCGAGCAGAGCCTGTTCGACGAGCTGGTCACCCGCTTCGACAAGCAGGTGGTGCAGAACACCGGCCCGGAATTCGTCGCCGCCAAGCTCGCCGAGCGCGAGGACCGGCTCAAGCGGGTCGGCCAGTCGCGCTACCTGGTCGAGCCGAACGTGAAGGACGGCAAGGGCGGCCTGCGCGACCTGCACACGCTGTTCTGGATCGCCAAGTACGTCTACCGGGTGCGCACCCCGGAGGAGCTGGTCGAGCGCGGCGTGTTCGACCGCCAGGAGTTCAAGCTGTTCCAGCGCTGCGAGGACTTCCTCTGGTCGGTGCGCTGCCACATGCATTTCGTCACCGGACGGGCCGAGGAACGGCTGTCCTTCGACATCCAGCGCGATCTCGCGGTCCGGCTCGGCTACACCGAGCACCCGGGCATGCAGGACGTCGAGCGCTTCATGAAGCACTACTTCCTGATCGCCAAGGACGTCGGTGACCTCACCGCGATCCTGTGCGCGGGCCTGGAGAGCCGGCACCAGAAGGACGTGCCGATGCTCAACCGCTTCGTCAACCGCCTGCGGCCGCGGCCGCAGCGGACGCTGCGCGAGAGCGACGACTTCATCGTCGACAACAACCGCATCAACATCGCCGATCCGGACGTCTTCTCGCGCGATCCGAAGAACCTGATCCGCATCTTCCATCTCGCCCAGAAGCATTCGCTCGCCTTCCATCCGGACGCGATGCGCACCGCGACGCGCTCGCTCAAGCTGATCGACAAGCAGCTGCGCGCCGACCCGGAGGCGAACCGCCTCTTCCTCGAGATCCTCACCGGCCGCAACGACACCGAGATCGTGCTGCGGCGGATGAACGAGGCCGGCGTGCTCGGCCGCTTCATCCCCGAGTTCGGCCGCGTCGTCTCGATGATGCAGTTCAACATGTATCACCACTTCACCGTGGACGAGCATCTGTTGCGCTGCATCGGCGTGCTGGCCGAGATCGAGGCCGGGCAGAGCGAGGAGTACGGCCTCTCCAACGAGCTGATCCGCAGCATCCAGCCGGAGCACCGCGATCTGCTCTACGTCGCGCTGTTCCTGCACGACATCGCCAAGGGTCGCCCCGAGGACCACTCGATCGCCGGCGCCAGGATCGCCCGCCATCTCTGCCCGCGGCTCGGACTCTCGGCGGCCGACACCGAGACGGTGGCGTGGCTGGTCGAGTATCACCTCGTGATGTCGACCATCGCGCAGTCGCGCGACCTCTCCGACCGCCGCACCATCGAGAACTTCGTCCAGATCGTGCAGTCGCTCGAGCGCATGAAGCTGCTCACCATGCTGACCACGGCCGACATCAAGGCGGTCGGTCCGGGCGTGTGGAACAGTTGGAAGTCGCAGCTCCTGCGCGCCCTCTACTACGAGGCCGAGCCGGCCCTCACCGGCGGCTTCTCGGAGGTCAACCGGGCGCAGCGCGTTTCCGCCGCGCAGACCGCGTTCCGCAAGGAGATCGCGTCCGTGACCGACTGGCCGCCCGAGCAGGTCGACAAGTATGTCGGCCGCCACTACCCGGCCTACTGGCTCAAGGTCGATCTCGCCTCGCAGGTCGGCCACGCCCGCTTCGTCCACGAGACCGAGGCGACCGGGGTGCCGCTCGCCACCCGCTTCGCCTTCGACCAGAGCCGCGGCGTCACGGTGCTGACCGTGCTGGCGCCGGACCACCCGTGGCTCCTGTCGGTGATCGCCGGCGCCTGCGCGTCGGCCGGCGCCAACATCGTCGACGCCCAGATCTATACGACCACCGACGGGCTCGCGCTCGACACCATCTCGGTGTCGCGCGAGTTCGAGCGCGACGACGACGAGGCGCGCCGCGCCGCCCGCATCACCGAGGCGATCGAGAAGGCGCTGCGCGGCGACATGAAGGTGCCGGACATGCTGGCCAAGCGCCAGCCGGGCCGTGCCCGCATCCGCGCCTTCCGGGTCGAGCCCGAGGTGTCGGTCAACAATCAGTGGTCGCACCGCTACACCGTGGTCGAGGTGTCGGGCCTCGACCGGCCGGGCCTGCTCTACGAGCTCACCTCGACGCTGTCGAAGCTCAACCTCAACATCACGTCGGCCCACGTCGCGACCTTCGGCGAGCGCGCCGTCGACGTGTTCTACGTCACCGACCTGATGGGCGCCCGCATCACCTCGCCGACTCGCATCGCCACGATCAAGCGGGCGCTGCTGCAGCCCTTCGCGCCGCGCGTCGACCGCTCGCCGACGATCGAGGCGAGCGACGCCTCGGCCCTGATGGGGTAGGGCGGGTCGGCGTCGGGGCGGCGGAGCGTCGCGGAGGGCGACCGGCCGGGCGGGCCTCCCGCCTTTCGGCCAATTGCCACGGCGGGGGCGACGCGCTACGACTCGGACGATCCCAAGCCGACATCCCTAGACGAACATCAAGAAAACGCCACCGACCCCCCGGTGCCTCGTCCGATGGCCAAGACCAGCGCGGGACGTTACTTCGAGGACTTTCGCATCGGTGACGTGATTCGGCATGCCGTGCCGCGCACCGTCACGACCGGCGACGTGGCGCTGTACACGGCGCTGTACGGCCCGCGCTTCGCGGTGCAGAGCTCCGACGCCTTCGCCCAGGCGATCGGCTACCCGCGGTCGCCGATCGACGACCTCCTCGTGTTCCACCTCGTGTTCGGCAAGACCGTGCCGGACATCTCGCTCAACGCCGTCGCCAATCTCGGCTACGCCGAGGGGCGCTTCCTCGCCACCGTCTATCCGGGCGACACGCTGACCGCGACCTCCGAGGTGATCGGTCTCAAGGAGAACTCGAGCCGTCGCACCGGCGTCGTCTATGTCCGCTCGACCGGCTGGCGCCAGGATGGCACCAAGGTCCTGGACTACGTGCGCTGGGTGATGGTCAACAAGCGCGACGAGGCGGCCAGGCCCCACACCGAGCTGGTGCCCGAGCTGGCGACCACGGTCGACCCGGCGAGCCTCGGCGCCGCCTGCCCGACGATCCATGCCGCGGGATGGGATTTCGGCCTGTCCGGCGCGCCCCACCGGTTCGACGACTACGCGGTCGGTGAGAAGATCGATCACGTCGACGGGATGACGGTCGAGGATGCCGAGCACCAGCTGTCGACGCGCCTCTACCAGAATACGGCCAAGGTCCACTTCAACCACTTCGCCCAGGTGCGCACCCGGATCGGCCGCCGGCTGATCTATGGCGGTCACGTCATCTCGCTCGCACGCGCCCTGTCCTACAACGGCCTCGCCAACGTCTTCCATGTCGCGGCGATCAACAGCGGCGCCCATGTTTCACCGCTGTTCGCCGGCGACACCGTGTTCGCCTGGTCGGAGGTGCTCGGCAAGGCGGAGCTGCCCGGCCGCAGCGACGTCGGGGCGCTGCGCCTGCGCCTCGTCGCGACCAAGGATCGCACCTGCGAGGAGCACCCGCTGCGGGCCGGCCACGACTACGAGCCGGGCGTCATCCTCGACCTCGACTACTGGGCGCTGATTCCGCGCTGATCCCGCGCCGAGCCGGCGCGCCGCCGCCGGCTCCGCCGGCCGAGACGGCGCGCGCGGGCCGCATCCGCGACGCGTGTTTTTTCCGCACCGCGCACGCGGGTTTCCACGCATTGAAATCGTGCCGTCGTGCGGCACAGTCGACCGTCGCCCGCCGGGGTGTTCGGAGACGTCCCCGGCATGCAATCACAAGGACCCCGGCATCCACCGCAGGCCGTCGATTGGGCATTGCACAACAGGCGCGCTTCTGCTTCAAGGGACAAGCCTTCATTGGAGCAATTCCATGGCTGAACGCCCGGCGCGGGTCGAGCGGCCGCTTTCGCCGCACCTCCAAATCTATCGTCTGACCTTCACGTTCCTGATGTCCGGCTTCCACCGGGTCACCGGGATCGTTTTGTATGTCGGCTTCCTCCTCGTCGTGTGGTGGCTGCTGGCCGCCGCCTCGGGGCCGAACGCCTATGCCTGGATCCAGTGGTTCATGAGCACCTGGATCGGCCGGCTGGTGCTGCTCGGCTTCTCGTGGGGCCTGATCCACCACTCGCTCGGCGGCGTCCGCCATCTGATCTGGGACACCGGCCGCGGCTTCGCGCCCAACGAGCGCGAGTGGCTCGCCCGCATGACCCTGATCGGCTCGATCTCGCTCACCCTGCTCGCCTGGATCATCGGCGGCTTCGTGATGGGAGGCCTGCGATGAAGTCGACCAGCATCCGCACCCCGATCGGCAAGGTGCGCGGCCTCGGCTCGGCCAAGTCCGGCACCGAGCACTGGTGGGAGATGCGGCTCACCTCGATCGCGCTGCTGCCGCTGACGCTGGCCGCGATCGTCATCGTGATCTCGCTGATCGGCCGCAACCACGCCGCCGTCGTCCAGATTCTCGGATCGCCCTTCGTCGCGATCACCATGCTGTTGTGGGTCTACACGGTCACGCTGCACATGCGCCTCGGCCTGCAGTCGGTGATCGAGGACTACATCCACGGCAAGGCGATGAAGACGGGCCTGCTGATCGCCAACACGTTCCTCACCATCGTGGTCTGGCTGGCCTGCACGTACGCGATCCTCAAGCTTTCCTTCGGAGTCTGATCGATGGCCGTCAACGGTTCCGGAAACGGCGGCGCGCCGGCGGTGAACGGCCGGGCCTATCCGCTGGAGGACCACACCTACGACGTGGTGGTGGTGGGCGCTGGCGGCGCGGGCCTGCGGGCCGTCGTCGGCTGCAGCGAGGCGGGGCTGCGCACCGCCTGCCTGACCAAGGTGTTCCCGACCCGCTCGCACACGGTGGCGGCGCAGGGCGGGATCTCGGCGGCGCTCGGCAACATGGGGCCGGACGACTGGCGCTGGCACATGTACGACACCGTCAAGGGGTCGGACTGGCTCGGCGACCAGGACACCATCGAGTACATGTGCCGGAACGCGCCGGCCGCCGTCTACGAGCTCGAGCACTGGGGCGTGCCCTTCTCCCGCACCGAGGAGGGCAAGATCTACCAGCGGCCGTTCGGCGGCATGACGACGAACTACGGCCAGGGCATCGCCCAGCGCACCTGCGCGGCGGCCGACCGCACCGGCCACGCGATGCTGCACACGCTGTACGGCGCCGCGCTGAAGCACTCGGCCGAGTTCCTGGTCGAGTATTTCGTCCTCGACCTGATCATGGACGACGAGGGCGCCTGCCGCGGCGTCATCGCGCTCAACATGGACGACGGGACGCTGCACCGCTTCCGCGCCCAGATGACCATCCTGGCGACCGGCGGCTACGGGCGGGCCTATCTCTCCTGCACGGGCGCCCACACCCAGACCGGCGACGGCAACGCCATGGTGCTGCGCGCCGGCCTGCCGCTGCAGGACATGGAGTTCGTCCAGTTCCACCCGACCGGCATCTACGGCTCGGGCTGCCTGATCACCGAAGGCTCGCGCGGCGAGGGCGGCTACCTCGTCAACTCCCAGGGCGAGCGCTTCATGGAGCGCTACGCGCCCTCCGCCAAGGATCTGGCCTCGCGCGACGTCGTCTCGCGCGCCATGACGATCGAGATCCGCGAGGGCCGCGGGGTTGGCAAGAACAAGGACCACATCTTCCTGCACCTCGACCACCTGGACCCGAAGATCCTGCAAGAGCGTCTCCCCGGCATCTCGGAGAGCGCCAAGATCTTCGCCGGCGTCGACGTGACCAAGGAGCCGATCCCGGTCATCCCGACCGTCCACTACAACATGGGCGGCATCGCCACGAACTATCACGGCGAGGCGGTGATCCGGAAGGACGGCAACCCCGACTACATCGTCCCGGGCCTGATGGCGCTCGGCGAGGCCGCCTGCGTGTCGGTGCACGGGGCCAACCGGCTCGGCTCCAACTCGCTGATTGACCTCGTGGTGTTCGGTCGCGCCGCGGCACTGCGCTGCGCCGAGGTGCTGGAGCCCGGCGCCAGCCAGCCGACCCTCTCGGCGGCCGAGACCGACAAGGCGCTCGCCCGCCTCGACCGCTTCCGCAACGCCAACGGCTCGACCCCGACGGCCGAGCTGCGCGCCCGCATGCAGCGGGTGATGCAGTCCAACTGCGCTGTGTTCCGCACCGGCGAGGTGCTGACCGAGGGCGTCAAGCTGATCGACGAGGTGCTGGCCGGCGCCGCCGACGTGAAGGTGTCGGACCGTTCGCTGATCTGGAACACCGACCTGATCGAGACGCTCGAGTTCGACAATCTGATCGCCCAGGCGGTCGTGACCATGAACTCCGCCGTGAACCGCCAGGAAAGCCGCGGCGCGCACGCCCGCGAGGACTTCCCGGAGCGCGACGACAAGGAGTGGATGAAGCACACGCTGGCGTGGCTCGATCCGGAGAGCCGCAAGGTGACGATCGACTACCGCCCGGTGCACACCTACACGATGACGAACGAGGTGTCGTACATCGAGCCGAAGGCGAGGGTTTACTGACATGGTCGAATTCACCCTGCCAAAGAACTCGCGGGTCGGCGACGGCAAGGTGTGGCCGAAGCCGGACGGCGCCACCAACACGCGCGAGTTCCGCGTCTATCGCTGGAATCCGGACGACGGGAAGAACCCGCGGGTCGACACCTTCACGGTCGATCTCGACGACTGCGGGCCGATGGTCCTCGACGCGCTGTTGTGGATCAAGAACAAGGTCGATCCGACGCTGACGTTCCGGCGCTCGTGCCGCGAGGGCATCTGCGGCTCCTGCGCCATGAACATCGACGGCGTCAACACGCTCGCCTGCACCAAGGACATGGGCGAGATCAAGGGCGCCGTGAAGGTGCTGCCGCTGCCGCACCAGCCGGTGGTCAAGGATCTGGTCCCCGACCTCACCAACTTCTTCGCCCAGCACGCGCTGGTGCAGCCCTGGCTGCAGACCGCGACGCCGGCGCCCGAGAAGGAGTGGATCCAGAGCAAGCACGACCGCGAGATGCTCGACGGTCTCTACGAGTGCATCCTCTGCGCCTGCTGCTCGACCTCGTGCCCGGAATACTGGTGGAACCCGGACCGCTATCTCGGTCCCGCCGCGCTCCTGCACGCCTATCGCTGGGTCATCGACTCGCGTGACGAGGCGGCCGGCGAGCGGCTCGACGAGCTCGAGGATCCGTTCCGCCTCTATCGCTGCGTCACCATCATGAACTGCTCGAAGGCGTGCCCGAAGGGCCTCAACCCGGCCAAGGCGATCGCCGAGCTGAAGAAGATGATGATCGAGCGCCAGAAGACCTGAACCGGTCATCTGCCTCGCGGTTTTTCCGGGACGGCCCGCGGGTCGTCCCGGAGCTTTTATGGAGAACAAAACATGATCGATCATGTCGGCTTCCCGGTGGCGGACTACGCGGTCTCGCGCGCCTTCTACGCCGCCGCGCTGGCGCCGCTCGGCTATTCGCTGATCATGGAGTTCGGCCCGGACGAGACCGACATGGGCCACGCCGCCGCGGGCTTCGGGCGGGACGGCAAGCCGGACTTCTGGATCGGCGGCGAGGGCGGCCTCACCGGCGTGCTGCATGTCGCGCTCGCGGCGCCCGACCGCGTCACGGTCGACGCCTTCCACGCGGCGGCGCTCGCGGCCGGCGGCCGCGACAACGGCGGGCCGGGCCTGCGGCCGCACTATCATCCGAGCTATTACGCCGCCTTCGTGCTCGATCCCGATGGCCACAACATCGAAGTCGTCTGCCACGTCCCGGCGTGACCGTCACGAGGTGGCGTCGCGCCCATGCGGGCGTCGCGCCCATGCGGGCGTCGCGCCCTGCGGGCGTCGCCGTCGCGGCTCGGAACCTCGTTCGAACGCGCCGGGTTTGTCCGGAGCGACGAACGAGGGACGCATGCAGGACATCGATCCGCGCCGGCCGGAGCCGGGAACCGCCATCGTCATGGCCTCCGATCCGACCGGTCCAAAAATTCCGCCCGGACCCGACCCGCAGCCGGTCCCGCCGGCTCCGGTCGAGCCGCCGGTGCCCGGGCCGGCCGGCCCGCGCAGCCCCTATCCGGTGAACGATCCCGGCATCGCCGACCCGACCCAGCCCGGCTCGGAGCCCGACTACGTGCCACCGATTCCGCCCGGTGGACCCGGGCAGATGTAGCCGAGCAAGAGAGAGCGGCCGTCGTTCCGGGGCGCGGGCCCGAAGGGTCGCCAGCCCGGAACCCATACGCCCGGTGTCAGTGGCTTACGGAAGACAGGGGTTATGGATCCCGGGCTCGGCGCTGACGCGCCGCCCCGGGATGACCGGGAGTGTCCGGATAATCGATCAGCGGACACAGGCTCCCGCTCTCCGGCGCCAGCATCTGCTCCAGCTTCTCGGGCAGGTCGAAGAACGGCACCGCCGGCGCGAGCAGCGCGTCGAGGCGGTCGTCGGCGAGCAGAGCGAGCGCGGCTTCGAGCCGGCGCCGGTACGACCAGCGCGGCCGGCGCGACGGCGCGACCTGGCCGACCTGCGACGATTTGAGCGTCAGCCGCCGGCTGTGGAAGGCGCCGCCGAGCGGCGCGGTGACCGCCCCCTCGCCGTACCAGCTCAGCTCCAGCACGGTCGCCTCGAGCCCGGCGAGCGACAGCGCCGTCGCGAGACCCGCCGCGCTGGCGCTCGCATGGATCACCAGGTCGCAGTCGATGCAGCGCTCCGGCACCGCGTCGGGGGTCGCGAAGCGCACCCCCAGCGCCGCCGCCGTGACGGCGCGCTCCGGCGCGATGTCGACGAGCGTCACGTCGGCGCCCGGCAATCGGGCGCAGAGGTATGCGACCAGAAGCCCCACCACGCCGGCCCCGACCACGGCGATCCGGTCGGCTGGCCCGGCCGAAGAATCCCACACCGCGTTGAGGGCCGTCTCCATGTTGGCGGCCAGCACGGCGCGGCACGCCGGCACGCCGTCCGGCACCGGCACCGCGGCCTCGGCGGGGAGGACGAACCGGGTCTGATGCGGGAACAGGGCGAAAACCAGCCGCCCGCGCAAATCCGGCCGCCCCGCTTCGACGTAACCCACCGTCGAATAGCCGTATTTGACCGGGAACGGAAAGCCGCCGGACATGAACGGCGCTCGCATGCGGTCGTGCTCGGCGACCGGCACGCGGCCGTGCAGCACGAGGCGCTCGGTGCCCCGGCTGACGACGCCGTGCCGGGCCCGGACCAGGACCTCGTCGGGTCCGGGCGCGGTCAGCGTCTCGCGGCGGATCTCGGCGCGGCCGGGGGCGACCGTCCATAGGGCGTCGGCCTGCAGGGGATCGGCCGGTGCGGCGTCGGTGGGGGCGGAGAAGGACCGAGGTGGGCGTGTCACTCGCATATCCGTTATTGGACCCGGGAACCGCCCCATCGCTATACCCGCGTACGATGCGGCAGGGCAGGGGGACTTGATGTCGGTGCAGGCGGCCGCGGCGGATCCCACGGAGGATCGACAGACGGTTCCGCAACGGACCGTCCCGGCCGGCGCGCGGCGCGCGCTGTTCGCCGGGCTGGTGATGCTGACCATGGCGGGCCTCGTGGCGCTCGCCGCCGCGGCGCTGGCGCCGGGGGGCCTGTCGGGCCTCGATCTGATCCTCCTCGTGCTGTTCGGCGTCACGCTGCCGTGGACCGTCATCGGCTTCTGGAACGCCGTGCTCGGCTTTCTGATCCTGCGTCTCGCCGACGATCCGGTCGCCGCCGTGCTGCCGGTGGCGGGGGGCGTCTCGGCGACAGCGCCGATCGCCGGTTCGACCGCCATCCTGGTGTGCGTGCGCAACGAGGCGCCGGAGCGGATCGTCCGCAATCTTCGGCCGCTGCTCGGCGAGCTCGCGGAGTCGCCGCACGCCGACCGGTTCCACGCCTATGTGCTGAGCGACACCAGCGACCCCGCGATCGCAGCGGCCGAGGAGGCGGGCTTCGCCGCGCTCGCCGCCGAACTCGCCGGGCGCATCGCGCTCACCTATCGTCGGCGCACCGACAATGCCGGCTTCAAGGCCGGCAACATCGCCGAGTTCTGCAACACCTGGGGGCATCGGCACGATTACGCCGTGACGCTCGACGCCGACAGCATCATGCCGGCCGAGGCGGTGCTGCGGATGGTGCGGATCGTCGAGGCGGACCCGAAGCTCGGCATCCTGCAGGGCCTCGTCATCGGGCGTCCGGCGACCAGCGCTTTCGCGCGGCTGTTCCAGTACAGCATGCGCCTGTCGATGCGCTCCTACACCTATGGCAGCGCCTGGTGGCAGGCCGACTGCGGCCCCTATTGGGGCCACAACGCCGTGCTGCGGCTGAAGCCGTTCATCGCCCATTGCGAGCTGTCGGCGCTGCCCGGCACGGGGCCGCTCGGCGGGCACGTGCTGAGCCACGACCAGATCGAGGCCGTGCTGATGCGCCGCGCCGGCTTCGAGGTGCGGGTGCTGCCGGAGGAGACCCTCGGCTTCGAGGAGAACCCGCCGACCCTGATGGAGTTCGTGCGGCGCGATCTGCGCTGGTGCCAGGGCAACATGCAGTACTGGCGCTTCCTCGGCCTGCCGCGCCTGAAGCCGATCAGTCGGTATCAGCTCGTCTTCGCCATCCTGATGTTCTTCGGCTCCCCGGCCTGGGTGGGGCTCACCGTGCTGATCCCGCTCGTCGCCGCGCTGGGGGTCGACGGCGGCCCGGCGATCGACCCGGCCATGGGCCTCGTCCTGTTCTGGATCCTGCTGCCGATGTGGTTCGCGCCGCAGATCGCCACCGTGCTCGCCATGGTGACGCGGCCCCGCGGCGCCGGAGCGTTCGGGGGCGCCGCCAAGTTGGTGCCGAATGCGCTGCTCGCCATGACGTTCATGCAGCTCCTGGTGCCGATCATGTGGCTGGCCCACACGCTGTTCCTGGTGCGGCTGGCGCTCGGGCGCGGCATCGGCTGGGGCGCGCAGGCGCGCGACGACCACGCCGTGCCGGTCGGTCTCGCGCTGCGGCTGCTGTGGCCGCAGACGATCCTGGGACTCGCCGTGCTGCTGCTGGTCGGTGTGACGGCGCCGGCCGCGCTGCCCTACGCCGCCGTGATGGCGCTCGGCCCGGCGATCGCCGTGCCGCTCGCGGTTCTGACCGCCTCGCCCGGAGTCGGGCGCTTCATGCAGAGCGCGGGGATGTGCAGGTTGCCGGAGGAGCGCGATCCACCCTCGATCCTGCGTGTCGCCCAGGCCCCGGCGGCGCTGCCGCCGCCGCATGACGCGGCGCAGTCCGCGGCGTTCTCCGGACCGGCGTCCGCCGCCGTCGCGGTTCCCCTGCCCGCCGAATCATCGTGATGCTCCAGCGTCTCCGCGCCCTGACCGGCATCCTCGGCTCGCTGCGGACCTATCACGGCCGCCGCACCCACCGGGCCGGGCTCGACCGGATGTATGCCGGCTTCGTGTCGGCGGGCGACCTGGTGTTCGACGTCGGCGCCCATGTCGGCGACCGCACGGCGGCGTTCCGCCGGCTCGGCGCCCGCGTCGTGGCCGTGGAGCCGCAGCCGCATCTCGTGAAGGTGCTGACCGTGCTGTACGGGCGCGACCGCGCCGTGGCGATCGAGCCCGCGGTGGTCGGCCGCTCCGAGGGCACGGCCGAGCTGCTGATCAACACCAGCAATCCGACCATCTCGACCGCGTCCACGGCGTTCGTTGCAGCGGCCGCCGGGGCGCCTGGCTGGGCGGAGGAGCGCTGGACCGAGCGGCTCGAGGTTCCGATGACGACGCTCGACGCGCTGATCGCCCGCTACGGCGTCCCTGCCTTCATCAAGATCGACGTCGAAGGCTTCGAGGCCGAGGCGCTGCTCGGACTGTCTCACATGGTCGCGGCGCTCTCCTTCGAGTTCACCACGATCCAGCGTGACGTGGCGCTCGCCGCGCTCGATCGCTGCGTGGCGCTCGGTTACGAGAAGTTCGAGGCGTCGCTCGGCGAATCGCATCGCTTCGCGCACGGCGCCTGGCGGAACGCCGAGGAGATGCGCGCCTTTATTCTCGAATTGCCGCACGCGGCGAACTCCGGCGACGTCTATGCGGTCCGCTGAGGGGCACGGCGCCGCCGGCCTCCGGCTCGCGGTGCCGGCCGTGGCGTTGGCGCCATCCCGCGCGGCGGGTTCGGTGCCGCGGGTGGTCGTCACCCTGATCGCGCTCGCCGGCTTCGGCTTGACGCTCCTCGTCTTCTGGCCCGGCGTGATGACCTACGACGCCCGCTATGTGCTGGTGGCGGCGCGGGCCGGCGTTTACGGCGACTGGCAGTCGCCCGTGATGGCGTGGGCGTGGCGGCAGATCGAGTTCCTCGTGCCCGGCCCGCCCGGCATGCTGCTCGTCACCGCGGCGCTCTACTGGAGCGGCTTCGCGATCGTCGCCGCCGTGCTGGCGCGGCGCACATCATGGCTCGGCGTCGCCGCGGTGCTGCTCGGCTTCGCGCCGCCCGGCTTCGTGTTCCTCGGCATCATCTGGCGCGACGTGCTGTTCGGCTGCGTCTGGCTCCTCGCCGCGGCGCTGGCCTTCGCGGCCGGGAGGGCAACCCCGGTTTCAGAGCCGTCATGCCCGCGCTCGTCGCGGGCATCCACGATGCGGCCGCAGGCCGCACAAGGCGTGGATGGCCGGGACGAGCCCGGCCATGACGGACCTCGTGCAATGGTCCTGGGCCTCCCCCTCCGCCTCGCCTCGCTCGCGCTGATCGTCCTCGGCGTGCTGCTGCGCCCGAACGCCATGCTGGCCGCGCCCGTGCTGGTCGCCTATGCGCTGTGGCCGAGCCGGTTCGACCCGAAGCGCCTCGCGCTGCTTTATATACCGACCGGGGTCGCCCTCTTCGTCGTGCTTCAGCTCGTCTATTACGGCGCGCTCGGCGCCAAGCGCGAGTTTCCGCAGCACTCGCTCGCGGTGTTCGACCTCGGCGGCATCACGCGGTTCTCCGGCGAGGTGTCCCTGCCCGGCGACTGGACGCCGGAGGAGCGGCGGCGCTTGCTGACCGACTGCTACGACCCTTATCTGTGGGACGCCTACTGGTACGGGCGCCCTTGCGCCTTCGTGATGGAGCGGCTGGAGAAGCGCGACGGCGTGTTCGGCACGCCGGCGCTCGCCGCCGCCTGGCGGGCCGCGATCCTGGCGCATCCGCTCGCTTGGCTGCGGCACCGCCTCGCTTTCACGACCCAGTTCCTGCTCGAGCCGAACTTCACGATCTGGGTGCTCGATATCGACGACAAGTCGCGCCTCGCGCTGCCCGACAATCGCGCCTTCGGCGCCATGCTGGTCGCGCACGACGTGTTGAAGCCGACGCTCCTGTTCCGCGCCGGCGTCTGGCTCGCCGCCTGCATCGTGATCGCGGGTTTCGCGTGGCGATACCGCGGAACGCCCTGCGGCGCCTTCGCCCTCGCGGTGCCGGGCTCCGCGGTCGTCTACGTCGCGAGCTTCGCGCTGCTCGGTGTCGCGGCGGACTTCCGCTACGCCTGGTGGGCCGTGCCGGCCGGACTGACCGGAGCGGCGGCGCTCGTCGCGGCACGATGCCGCCGACCTGCAGTCTCGTCCGCTGGTTGACGGACGGAACATGCGGCACGCTGCGGCCGTTTGCATTGCGCGCCGCGAGGGTCGATAACGGTCGACCGGACCCCGAACCCCCGACCGCGTCGCCGAGAACGGCCCAGACCACGGCCCCCGACCCGATGAGCACCACCTCGCCCACGCGCGCCCGCCCCGCCGCCGTCGCGGCCGCGCCCGAAGCCGAGGCCGCGCCGGACGCCGCCGCGAGCCGGCTCGCACTGATCGCGTTGCCCGGCCTGCCGCTGGTGCGGCCGGGTGACGATCTCGCCGACCTGCTCGGCCGCGGCCTCGCGGCGGTCGGCGGCGTCGCGCGAGGCGACGTGCTGGTGCTGGCCCAGAAGATCGTGTCGAAGGCCGAGGGCCGCTATGTCGACCTCGCGACCGTGACGGCGTCGGCCGAGGCCTGCCGGCTCGCCACCGAGACCGACAAGGACCCGCGGCTCGTCGAGGTGATCCTCTCCGAGTCGCGCCGTGTCGTGCGCCACTCCAAGCACGTGCTGATCGTCGAGCACCGCTGCGGCTTCGTGATGGCGAATGCCGGGATCGATCGCTCCAACGTCGATCCCGTCGAAGGCAGCGACCCGGTGCTGCTGCTGCCGCAGGACGCCGACGCCTCGGCCGCGCGCCTCTCGGCGGCGCTCTCGGCGCGCTTCGGTGTGCCGCTCGCGGTCGTGATCAGCGACAGCTTCGGCCGGCCGTGGCGGCAGGGCACGGTCGGCGTCGCGCTCGGCGCCGCCGGCCTGCCCGCATTGCGCGACCTGCGCGGCGCGCCCGATCTCTACGGCCGTCTGCTACGCGTCACCGAGACCGGCTTCGCCGACGAGATCGCCGCGGCCGCCTCGCTCCTGATGGGGCAGGGCGCCGAGGGGCAGCCCGCCGTGCTGGTCCGCGGCCTCGTCTACGAAGGCGCGTCGCGCCCCGCCGCGGATCTGATCCGCGGGCCGGGCGAGGATCTGTTCCGCTGATGGCCGCCCCCGAAAAGGTCGTCGCCCTCTCGGGGGGCATCGGCGGCGCCAAGCTGGCGCTCGGCCTGTCGCGCAAGCTGCCGCCCGGCGCCCTCGCGGTGATCGCCAATGTCGGCGACGACTTCGCGCATCTCGGCCTTCACGTCTCGCCCGACATCGACACGCTGGTCTACACGCTCGCCGGCCTCGCCGATCCGCAGCAGGGCTGGGGCCGGGCGGGGGAGACGTGGACTTTCATGAGCGCGCTGGCCGGGCTCGGTGGCCCGAGCTGGTTCCGGCTGGGCGATGGCGACCTCGCCATGCACGTGCTGCGCACCCACAAGCTGAGCAAAGGCGCGCCGCTGTCGCAGGTGACGGCCGAGGTCTGTGCGGCGCTGCGCATCGCCACAAGAATCCTGCCCGTCACCGACGATCCGCTCCGCACGCGCGTGCGCACCGACCAGGGCTGGCTCGACTTTCAGGACTGGTTCGTCGGCCATCGCGCGTCGCTCACGGTGCGCGAGATCGTGTTCGACGGCGCCGACGCGGCGCGGCCGCTGCCGGCCGTACTCGATGCGCTCGCCGATCCCGCGCTGCGGGCCGTCGTGATCTGTCCGTCGAACCCGCTGATCAGCATCGAGCCGATCCTCGCCGTGCCGAGGGTGCGCGAGGCCCTCGTCGCCTGCAAGGCTCCCGTCGTCGCCGTGTCGCCGCTGATCGGCGGCCGCGCCGTGAAGGGGCCGACCGCCGCGATGCTCACGGATCTGGGCGGTGCGGCGACCGCGGCCGCCGTCGCCGCACGCTATCGTGATCTGATCGACGGCTATGTGGTGGACGAAGTCGACCACGCCGCCGTGAAGCAGCTCGACGTCCCGGCGATCGCGACGAGAGCCCTGATGATGACGCTGGCGGACCGCGAGCGGCTCGCCGCCGACGTGCTGGCCTTCGCCGACCGGCTGCGGGTGTCCGCATGAGCGTCGGGGATCGCATCTGCGCAGACCGGATTTGCGCGGTCGTGCCGATCAAGGGTGTGGTCGGCGCCAAGCAACGCCTCGCCGCCGTGCTCGATGCCGATCAGCGCAGCGCCCTCGCCATGGCGATGGCCGAGGACGTGCTCGAGGTTCTGGCTGCGGTGCCGGAGCTGATGCGCGTGCTGGTGGTGACGGCGGATGCGACGGTCGCGGCGCTCGCGCAGAAATACGGGGCCGAGGTCACGGACGTGCAGGCGGGCGAAGGCCACACCGGCGCCGTGACGGGCGGGGCGTGCCGGCTCGTGCGCGAGGGCTTCTCCATGATCACGTTGCCGGGCGACCTGCCGCTGCTGGCGCCCGCCGACGTGAGCCGCGTGATCTCGGCGCATCGCACAGCCTTTGCCGTCGGCCGGCCCGGCTTCACCATCGCGCCGGCGCGGGACTTCCAGGGCTCGAACGCGATCCTGATGACGCCGGCCGACGCGGTGCCGCTGCGCTTCGGATCGAATAGCTTCTATCCGCATCTCGACGCGGCCCGCGCCCAAGGGATCGTGCCGACCGTGGTCGAGGTTCCCGGCATCGGCTTCGACATCGACGAGCCGCAGGACTTGGCCGATTTCCTGATCACGACGGCGCCGACGCGGGCCGGCCGGCTGGTCGCCGCGCTCGGTCCGGATCTTTCTGCGCGCCTTGCTGCCTATCTGGAGCGCGCGGCACCGGCCGGCATGGAGGCGGGACGATGAGCCAGGATCTGACCCCCGAGGTTCGCGACCCTGCGACGCTCGATCTGCTGGCGCTCGCCCGCGCGCCGCGGCCGCTCACTGCCGACGAGGCGCGCCGCCTCGTCGCCATCGAGCCCGGCCCGGCCCTGATGCGCGCCGCCGCGGCTCTGCGAGACGCCGCCTTCGGCGATCGGATCACCTATTCGCGAAAGGTGTTCATCCCGCTCACCCAGCTCTGCCGCGATTCCTGCCACTACTGCACGTTCGCGCATCCGCCGCGGCGCGGCGAGGCGGCGTATCTGACGCCCGAGGAGGTGCTGGGCATCGCCCGCGCCGGCGCCGCGGCCGGCTGTCAGGAGGCGCTGTTCACGCTCGGCGACAAGCCGGAGCTGCGCTACCGCGCCGCGCGCGAGGAGCTCGACCGGCTCGGGCACGCCACGACGCTCGATTATCTGTTCGCCATGGCGGATCTGGTGCGACGCGAGACCGGCCTGCTGCCGCATCTCAACGCCGGCGTGATGACGGCGGACGACGTCGCGCGGCTGCGTGCCGTCTCGGTGTCGCAGGGCCTCATGCTGGAGACCGTCTCGGACCGCCTGATGCAGCGCGGCCTCGCGCATTTCGGCTCGCCCGACAAGCAGCCCGCGGTGCGGCTCGCCACCATCGCGGCGGCGGGCGCGGCGAACGTGCCGTTCACATCGGGCATCCTGATCGGGATCGGCGAGACGCGGGCGGAGCGCATCGACAGCCTGCTCGCGCTGCGCGCCCTGCACGAGACGCACGGGCATCTGCAGGAGATCATCGTCCAGAACTTCCGCGCCAAGCCCGACACCCGGATGGCGGAGCATCCCGAGCCCGATGCGGCCGAGCATCTGTGGAGCGTCGCCGTGGCGCGCCTGATCATGCCGGCCGACGTGACCATCCAGGCGCCGCCCAATCTCGGCTCGGGCTATCTGAAGAGCCTGATCGCCGCCGGCATCGACGACTGGGGCGGCGTCTCGCCGGTCACGCCTGATCACGTCAATCCCGAGAAGCCGTGGCCGCATCTCGAGGCGCTCGCGCGCGACACCGCGGCGGCCGGCAAGGTTCTGGTCGCGCGGCTCGCCGTGCATCGCCGCTACATCGCCGACCGCACGCGCTGGATCGACAAGGGCCTGCACACAGCGGTGCTGCGCGCGAGCGACTCGGAAGGGCTCGCCCGCGTCGAGACCTGGACGCCCGGCGCCTGCGTGGCGCTGCCGGCCATGCCGTCGATCGGCCCGCGGCCCGGCTCGCTGTCGCCGATCCTCGCTCGCGCGACGCGCGGCGAGGAGCTGACCGAGACCGAGATCGTCGCGCTGTTCGCGGCGCGCGGCGGGGCGTTCGACGAGGTGTGCCGCGCCGCCGACGCGCTGCGCCGCGAGGTCAACGGCGACACGGTGAGCTACGTCGTCACCCGCAACGTCAACTATACCAACATCTGCTCGTATCGCTGCAGCTTCTGCGCCTTCTCGAAGGGCAAGACGGCCGAGCATCTGCGCGGCAAGCCTTACGAGCTGACCATCCCGGACGTCGTCGCGCGCTGCCGCGAGGCGTGGGAGCGCGGCGCCGTCGAGGTCTGCCTGCAGGGCGGCATCCATCCCGACTACACGGGCGATTTCTATGTCGCGCTGTGCCGCGCCATCAAGGCGGAGATGCCGGACCTTCACATCCACGCCTTCTCGCCGCTGGAGACCTTTCAAGGCGCGAGGACGCTCGGGCTGACGCCGGCGCAGTTTCTCCCGCGGCTGCGCGATGCTGGCCTCGGCACATTGCCCGGCACGGCGGCCGAGGTGCTCGATCCCGAGGTGCGGGCGATCATCTGCCCCGACAAGGTGACGGTCGCGCAGTGGCTCGAGGTGGTCGAGGCGGCGCACCGCACCGGCCTGCGCACCACCGCGACCATCATGTTCGGCCATGTCGATACGCCGCTGCACTGGGCCCGGCATCTTCTTCATCTGCGCCGGCTTCAGAGTCGCACCGGCGGCATCACCGAGCTCGTGCCGCTGCCCTTCGTCGCCCTGGAGGCGCCGATCAACCTGCGCGGGCAATCGCGGCTCGGGCCTACGTTTCGTGAGTCTGTTCTGATGCACGCCGTCGGGCGGCTGGTGCTGCACGGGCTGGTGGAGAACATCCAGACCTCGTGGGTGAAGATGGGCATGGAAGGCGCGCAGGTCTGCCTGAACGCCGGCGCCAACGACGTCGGCGGCACGCTGATGAACGAGAGCATCACGCGCGCCGCCGGCGCGGCGCACGGCCAGGAGATGACGCCGGCGGCCCTCGAGGCGTTGATCCGCGATGCCGGCCGGACGCCGCGGCAGCGCACCACGCTGTACGGCACGCCTAGCCCGGAGCGCATCGCCACCTCGCACGCCGCGGCGGCGCTGCCGCCGCTCGACACCGCGGTGGCGGCAGCGCGGTGACGTGCGCCAAAGGCCGGGTTGCGGGCCGCCGCGTGCGCAAGACCCCTGATTCCCGCGTGCGGTCAGCCGGCGTATAGCGGAACACCATCCGGCCGTCTGTCTCATCCTGCGCCGGAGGGGGATTCCAAAAATGGTATCAGGATCGGTATCGATCCTCTTGCTGGCGCTCGCGGTCGTGCTGATCGTGATCGCCACCGGCAAGTGGAAGGTCAACGCATTCGTCGTCCTGATCGTGATCGCCTTCGCCTACGGCCTGGCGATCGGCATGCCGGCGCTCGACGTCGTCAAGGCGGTGCGCGAGGGCTTCGGCGGGACGCTCACCTACATCGGCATCGTGATCGTGGCCGGCACGATCATGGGCTACATCCTGGAGAAGACCGGCGCGGCCCTGGTGATGACGCAGGCGATCCTGCGGCTCGTCGGGCGGTCGCGGGCGCCGCTCGCCATGAACATCGCGGGCTACGTTGTCTCGATCCCGGTGTTCTGCGATTCGGGCTACGTGATTCTCACGCCCCTCAACAAGGCGCTCGCCGCCGAGACCAAGACCTCGATGGGCGTGATGGCCGTGGCGCTCGCCACCGGCCTCTATGCCACGCACACGATGGTGCCGCCGACGCCCGGCCCGCTCGCCGCCGCCGCGACCCTGAAGGCCGATCTCGGCCTCGTCATCCTCTACGGCATGATCGTCGCGATCCCGTCGTCGCTCGCCGGCCTCGCCTGGGCGAGCCTGATGGGCCGCAAGTACGACATCTCGCCCGGCGTCGAGGAGAGCTACAGCGATCTCATGGCGAAGTACGGCACGCTGCCGTCGACCTTCATGAGCTTCCTGCCGCTGATCCTGCCGATCGTGCTGATCCTCCTGAAGTCGCTCGCCGACTTCCCGACCCGGCCGTTCGGCGACGGGGCCGTGCGGGTGTTCTTCAACTTCATCGGCGACCCGGTGACGGCGCTGATGCTCGGCGTGGTGGCCAGCCTGTTCCTGGTGCCGCGCAAGGAGCTCTCCGTCGCGGTCGACTCGTGGATGGGACAGGGCATCAAGGACGCCGCCATCATCCTCGCCATCACGGGCGCCGGCGGCTCGTTCGGCCGCGTGCTCGCCGCCTCGCCGATGAAGACCTTCATCGGCGAGAACATGGCGCATCTGCCGCTCGGCCTGTTCCTGCCCTTCGCCATCTCGGCGGCGCTGAAGACCGCGCAGGGCTCGTCGACCGTGGCGATCATCACCACGGCGGCCATCATGGCGCCGCTGATGGGCACGCTGGGGCTCGATCCGGCCATCACGGCCGTGGTCATCGGCGCCGGCTCGATGGTGGTGTCGCACGCCAACGACTCCTACTTCTGGGTCGTGTCGCAGTTCTCCAACATGCCCGTGAACGTTGCCTACAAGCTCTACACCACGGCGACCCTGGTGGTCGGCCTGGTGGCGTTCCTGTTCGCCTGGCTGCTGTCGCTGGTCGTCTGACCGGCGGCTGCCGAAACTGCGGCGGCCGGCGTCCCTCTCCCCTCGCGGGAGAGGGGTGCTCGCCGCGCGCGGCGAGACGGGTGAGGGGGGCTTCCGCACACACGGAGTTTGTGGCACGCCCCCTCACCCGCCCTCGCGTTCCGCGAGGGCACCCTCTCCCGCGAGGGGAGAGGGGCGAACCGAGCCCGACCGACACCTGCGTGACAGGTGCTGGGATCGGCGGAGAGGCCCATGCTCAAATCGCTGCTGCTGCGCGCCTGCGAGCGGCTCGCCCTCAACGGCCTCGCGGTCGGCGACTACGCCAAGGCGGAACGCTGGCTCCGCCGCATCCAGGCGATCGAGGGCGACAGCCGGCGGGTGCTGCACAATCTGGCGCTGGCGCGTCTCGCGCAGGGCGACTTCGTCGGTGCCGAGGCCTTGCTCTCGCGTCTCGCCGACCGGCACGGCGAGACCCCGGAGGTGCTGCGGGCGCGCGCCGAGGCGGCCTATCTGTCCGGCGACCGCGACAACGCCCGCGCCCGGCTCGCCGCCGCCCTCGCCGATCCCGACTGCCGGGAGCGTTCGCTCCTCGCCCGCCGCGCGACGCTGTGCGAGGACGCCGACGCCTATGCCCGCGCGATCGCCGGCAAGCGCGACTTCGCGGAAGGCAATGCCAAGCTCGCCGCCGGCGACAAGGACGCGGCGCTGGCCGCCTTCCGGCGCGCCGCCGCGGCCGATCCGACCGACTTCGTCGCCCGCAACAATCTCGGCACGCTGCTGATGAACCACGTCGGCGACCGCGCCGCGGCGGCGGCCGTGTTCGAGGAGGCGCTGGCGCTCGCCGATCAGCCGATCCTGCGCCGAAACCTCGCCGCGGCCCGCGACACGGGCTGAGTGCGGGTCCGCCGGTCCACGGCGTCGCGCCGCTCGCGCGCGGCGACAAACCTCGTTAAGATTCGCGCGCTAGCGTCGCCGTTCTCCGAACGAGGGCCGGTCATGATCGGGATCGCAGGTCGCGCCGTGCCGGCGCTCGTCAGGGCGTCCGCAGTCGCCTCGGTCGCCGTCGCATGCGTCGTCGCGACCGGACTCGCGCCACCGGCGGCGGCCCAGGACGTGCGCGGCCTCGAGGCGTGCGGCCGCGAATCGCAGATGGACCGCCGCACCGGCTGCCTGCAGGCCAATGTCGAGTATCTCCACGCGGTCATCGCCCGCAACAACACGCTCGCCAACCAGCGCCTGGCCGCGGCGGCGGCCGAGATCGCCGTCCTGAAGGCGACGGTCGCCGCCCTGCAGGCGACCGTGGAAAAGCTCGCCGCCGCCAAATCTCTCGGCACCAAGTCTCCCGACGCCAAGCCGGGCGATCCCGAGCCCGGCGGTCCCAAGCGGCCCGAGAGCAAGCCGCCCGAGACGACGCCCGCTCCGCCGCCCACCGGCGCGCCCGCGGGGCCGCGGTGAGCGATCCGCTCGCGCCGACGGCGGAAGGGCGCCGCCTCGCCGAGGCGAATGCCGGCGCGGCGCCGTGGCGGCGCTTCGGCCCCTATGTGAGCGATCGCCAGTGGGGCACGGTCCGCGAGGACTACTCGGCCTCGGGCGACGCCTGGTCGTACCTGAGCCACGACGCGGCGCGCAGCCGCGCCTATCGCTGGGGCGAGGACGCGATCGGCGGCTGGTGCGACGTCGGCCAGCATCTCTGTCTCGGTCTGGCGCTGTGGAACGGCGCCGACCCGATCCTGAAGGAGCGCTTCTTCGGCCTCACCAACGGCGAGGGCAATCACGGCGAGGACGTCAAGGAGATCTGGCACCATCTCGACGCCACGCCGACCCACTCTTACGCGCGGATGCTGTACAAGTACCCGCAGGCGGCGTTCCCCTACGGCTGGCTCGTCGCCGAGAACCGCCGCCGCGGCCGTGGCGACCGCGAGTTCGAGCTGCTCGACACCGGGGTGTTCGACCAGGATCGTTATTTCGACGTGACGATCGAGTACGCCAAGGCGGACCCGAACGACACGCTGTGGCGGATCACCGTCACCAATCGCGGCGACCGGACCACGCGGCTGACCGTGCTGCCACAGATCTGGTTTCGCAACACCTGGTCGTGGACAAGAGGCACCGAGAAGCCCGTGCTGAGCGCGGACGGCGGCGCCGCGATCCGGGCCGCGCACCCGCTGCTCGGCCCCTTCACGCTGCACCTGGATGTGCCGGACGATCTCCTGTTCTGCGAGAACGAGACCAACGTGCATCGCCTGTTCGGCACGCCGCCCGTGCCGGGCTTCTTCAAGGACGGCATCGGCGACTATGTGGTGAACGGCTTTCGCGGCGCCGTGAACCCGGCCCGCACCGGCACCAAGGCGGCCGCCCTGCACGTCGTCGACGTGCCGCCCGGCGGCAGCGTCGTGCTGCGCGCGCGCTTGTGTCCGGGCGAGCGGCGCGCCGATGCGTTCTCGGATTTCGACGCGGTGCTCACGACGCGCATCGCCGAGACGGAGGAGTTCTTCGCCGCCCTGCAGGCCCCGATCGGCGACCCCGACATGCGGGCCGTGCAGCGCCAGGCGCTCGCCGGGCTCCTGTGGTCGAAGCAGTTCTACGCCCTCGACGTGACCGAGTGGCTGCGCGGCGATCCGGCCCAGCCGGCGCCGCCGCCCGAGCGCCGCCGCGGACGCAACAGCGACTGGCACCATCTCGTCACGGCGAGCGTCATCGCCATGCCGGACAAGTGGGAATATCCGTGGTTCGCGGCGTGGGACTGGGCGTTCCATCTCGCGACGATGGCGCTGGTCGACACGCGCTTCGCCAAGGATCAGCTGCTGCTGCTGTGCCAGCCCTGGATGATGCATCCCAACGGCCAGCTGCCCGCCTACGAGTGGAACTTCTCCGACGTGAACCCGCCCGTGCACGCCTGGGCGGCGCTGCGCATCTACGCGGTCGAGAAGGCGCGCCGCGGCATCGGCGATCGCGTCTTCCTCGAGGCCGTGTTCATCAAGCTCTTGCTGAATTTCACCTGGTGGGTGAACCGCAAGGACCAGGGCGGCCGCAACGTCTTTCAGGGTGGCTTCCTCGGGCTCGACAATATCGGCGTGTTCGACCGCTCGCGGCCGCTGCCGGTCGGCGGCACGCTGACCCAGTCGGACGGCACGTCGTGGATGGCGATGTTCTGCCTCAACATGCTCAAGATCGCGCTCGAGCTCGCCCGCGACGATGCCGCCTATCAGGACATCGCCTCCAAGTTCTTCGAGCACTTCCTGCTGATCGGCGGGGCGATGACCAACCTGGCCGACGAGGGGATCGGCTTGTGGGACGACCGCGACGGCTTCTATTACGACTGGCTGCTGCTCGAGTCGGGCGAGAAGGTGCCGCTGCGGCTTCGCTCGATGGTCGGGCTGATCCCGCTGTTCGCCGTCGAGATCCTGGACGAGGATCTGCTCGCGCAGTCGCCCGTCTTCGTGCGCCGGATGGAATGGTACCTGACGCATCGGCCCGAGCTCGCCGCGCTCGTCTCGCGGCCGCAGACGCCCGGCGCCGACGGGCGGCGCCTGCTCGCGGTCGCGCGCGCCTTCCGCATGAAGGCGGTGCTGGCCCGCATGCTGGACGAGACCGAGTTCCTCTCCGATCACGGCATCCGGGCGGTGTCGCGCGTCCACCGCGACCATCCTTACGTGTTCGTGCGCGACGGCTACCGGGCGGAGGTGCGCTACACGCCGGGCGAATCCGATACCGGCCTGTTCGGCGGCAACTCCAACTGGCGCGGTCCGGTGTGGATGCCGGTGAACTATCTGATCGTCGAGAGTCTCGACAAGTTCGCGCTGTTCTACGGCGAGGACTTCGAGATCGAGTGCCCGACCGGCTCGGGCGTCATGATGAGCCTCGCCGAGGTCGCCGACGAGCTGCGCCGGCGGCTGACGCGGCTGTTCCTGCGCGACCCGGCCGGCCGGCGCGCCGTGTTCGGCGACCACGCCAAGCTGCAGGACGATCCGCACTTTCGTGATCATCTCGTGTTCCACGAGTATTTCGACGGCGACAGCGGCCGCGGCGTCGGCGCCTCGCACCAGACGGGCTGGACCGCGCTGGTCGCCAACCTGATCGACGAGCTCGCCCGGGAGGGCCGCTGACGCGCCGTCACTCCGGGCGCACCGGCGGTGCGAGCCCGGAACCCGGCGATCCGGTCGGAGCTCGTGGCTGGAGTCCGGGGCCGGCGCGTTGCTCGGTCCCGGAACGCCGCGTCCCCGAGATCGCCTGTTCCGAACGTCGTTACCGTCGACCGACACCGCATCACGACACTTTGTCACGCACCTGGAGCACCGCATGACGACCTCGACCCCCGCCTCCTCGCCGAGCACGTTCGATACCGACCTGCCGGCCTACGACCGCATGCCGCAGCTCTTGACCGGCCAGGTCGCGCTGGTCACCGGCGCCAATTCCGGCATCGGCCAGGCCGTGGCGATCGCCATGGCGCAGGCCGGCGCCGACGTGGTCGTGAACTACGTCGTCGGCACCGCCGATCCGGTCGTCGCGGCGATCGAGAAGACGGGGCGTCGGGCGCTCGCCGTGAAGGCCGACGTGTCGCAGGAGGATCAGGTCGTCGCCATGGTGGCCGAGGCCGTGAAGACCTTCGGCACGCTCGACATCATGGTGGCGAATGCCGGCCTGCAGCGCGACGCGGCCCTGATCGACATGACGATGGCCGAATGGAACAAGGTGATCGGCGTCAATCTCACCGGCCAGTTCCTCTGCGCCCGCGAGGCGGCCAAGGAGTTCCTGCGCCGCGGCGTGCGCCGCGAGATCTCGGTCGCGGCCGGCAAGATCGTCTGCATGAGCTCGGTGCACGAGGTGATCCCGTGGGCCGGCCACGTCAACTACGCCTCCTCCAAGGGCGGCATCCAGATGATGATGAAGAGCCTCGCCCAGGAGCTGGCGCCGCATCGCATCAGGGTCAACGCCATCGGTCCCGGCGCCATCCGCACGCCGATCAACACCGCGGCCTGGAGCACGCCCGAGGCCTATGCGCAGCTGATGACGCTGGTGCCCTACCGGCGCATCGGCGAGCCGCAGGACATCGCCAACGCAGCCGTGTTCCTGGCCTCCGACATGGCCGACTACATCAACGGCATCACGCTCTTCGTGGACGGCGGCATGACCTGCTATCCGGGCTTCGCCACGGGCGGGTGACGTCGCTCCGCTGCACCGCGAGATGGCGGCGACCGGAGCGGCATACCGTTTTGTCCCGTAAGGGTTTGGTCGGACGCGAGCGCACATGCGTGCGAGCGCAACGCGTGGTATCACGTGTCGCCAGCCTGCAGACCCGGCGGCCGGTTCCGGCCCGCTCGACCTTTCCGGAAAGATGGGCAAGGAGGACGTTGCAGATGCGTTTGACGACGATTGCCGCTGTCCTGGCGTTCGCTGTGAGCCCGGCGATGGCGCAGAACTATCCCGACCGGCCGATCACCATGGTGGTCCCCTTCGCGGCCGGCGGCCCGACCGACACGATCGCGCGGATCACGGCCGCGAGCATGCAGAAGTCGCTCGGCCAGCAGATCATCATCGAGAACGCGGTCGGTGCCGGCGGCACCATCGGCTCGGCCCGCGTGGCGCGCGCCGCGCCGGACGGCTACACGCTGCTGATCCATCACGTCGGCCTGTCGACCGCGGCGACGCTCTACCGCAAGTTGCCGTACGACACCAAGACCGCGTTCGTGCCGCTCGGCCTCGTCACCGAGTCGCCGCAGACCATCATCGCGCGCCCGGACTTCGCGCCGAACACGCTCAAGGAGCTGATCGAGTACATCAAGGCCAACAAGGAGAAGGTCTCCTACGCCCATGCCGGCCTCGGTGCCGCCTCGCAACTCTGCGGCATGCTGATCCAGACGGCGCTGCAGACCCAGGTGACCACCGTGCCCTACAAGGGCAACGGCCCGATCATGAACGATCTGCTCGGCAAGCAGGTGGACATGACCTGCGACCAGGCGACCAACACGACCGGCCCGATCACCTCGAAGCAGGTGAAGGCCTATGCCGTGACGACGAAGACCCGGATGAGCACCTTCCCGGACCTGCCGACCGCCGACGAGGCCGGCCTGTCGGGCTTCGAGATCAGCGTCTGGCACGGCGTCTACGCGCCCAAGGGCACGCCGCCCGAGGTCGTCAAGAAGCTCTCGGACGCGATCGTCGCCGCCATGAAGGATCCCGAGCTCGCCAAGCGCTTCCGTGACATCACGACCGAGCCGGTCGCCCCCGAGCGGGCCACCCCGCAGGTCCACGAGAAGATGCTGATCAGCGAGATCGACCGCTGGGCGCCGATCATCAAGGCGGCCGGCCAGTACGCCGACTGAGCCGCGCCTTTCGAACGTGATTCGCGACGACGGCCGGGGCATGCCCCGGCCGTTTCTCTTGCGGCGCGCATGGTTTGTTCCGCGGCGCGCAATAAAGCCCACCCGGTCGGAGGAAAAGGGGGCTCGGCGCGGCAATTTGATGCGCCGACCAGGGGATCACCGGATCGACGCGAGCCGCCGCTGCACCTAGAAGCAGGGCCGGCGGTCCGGTATCGTGTCGGTATCTTGGAACCGCGGCCGATCAGGCGGCCGCGACGGGACCGCGGGACGCGATCGATGCAGATCACCGGCATGCTCTACGGCGCGAAGCTCCTGCAGTTCGCGGGCTTCCCCACCTCCGAGGTGCTCGGGCCGGGGGCCAGCGAGGCCGAGATCAAGAGCCTCATCGACCGCCACGGCGGCATCGTCATCAAGCCGGTGTTCAAGGGCGGCGTCGGCAAGAAGGGCAAGGCCGGCCTGATCGGCATCGCGCGCGACCTGAAGACCGCGCTGAAGGAGAAGGAGCGGCTCTACTTCGCCGAGCTCGAATCGGGCGGCTTCCGCTTCAAGGCGAACGGCGTCACCTTCGAAGGGTTGGTGCCGGCCGAGCACGAGGTCTACTTCTCGATCACCGACGCGACCCGCTTCCGCGCCCCGACCATGACGCTCACGCACGAGGGCGGCGTCGACATCGAGGAGCTCGACAAGAGCCGGGTGGCGCAGATTCCGTTCGACTCGCTCACCGGCCTGAAGGCCTTCGTGGTGGCGAACGCGCTCTCCTCGCTGCACGCGCCGAGCGCCATCATCTCGCCGCTGGTGCAGACCCTGCCGCGGATGTGGGAGCTCTATCACGGCTACGGCATGACGACGCTGGAGCTCAACCCGATCCGCATGCGCCCGGATCGCGAGGGCCGGCTCACGCCGGTCGCCTGCGACTTCAAGTGCGGCTTCGATCGCGACGACAGCCGCTGGCTGCGCCTCGGCCTGCCGGCCGAATTGTTCGCCGTCGACTACTCGGACTTCGAGCAGGAGATCAACCAGCTCCGCACCTATCAGGGGCAGAGCGACGTCTACGTGATCAATCCGCACGGCACGATCCTGGCGCCGACCTTCGGGGGTGGCGCCAACTCGCTGGTGTCGGAGATCCTCGGCGACCTCGCGATCATCTCGTCCGACTTCGGCGGCAACCCGCCCTATGCCAAGATGCGCGAGGTCGCGGCGATCTGCTTCAAGCACTGGCTGAAGCAATCGAACGTGCTGTTCATCGTCGGCGGCAAGGCCAACAACACCGACATCTTCGAGACGCTGCGGGCGATCTCCGACGCGCTGCGCGAGCATTTCTCCAAGAACGGGCCGACGCCGCTCTACGTCGTCGCGGCGCGCGGCGGGCCGAACCTGATCCGCGGCTTCGGGGCGCTGCGCGACACCGTGGAGGCGCTCGGCCTGCCGTACCGGATCTTCGGCTTCGATTCCGATATCAGCGAGGTGATCGGCTACGCCAAGCGGGCCGACGCCTGGATGCGCGAGGGCGGCCGCGCCCTCGTCGCCGAGGGCCTGAAGATCGCCTCGCCGACGGCGGCGTAGAAGCGATGAACCGATCCCACGTTCCGCTCATCCCCGCGCAGGCGGGGACCCAGGGGCGACACGGCGCGCGGCCGTGGATGCCCGCCTGCGCGGGCATGAGCGGCGTTTGGGGCGATCGTACAGACCTGCGCGCACGAAACTGCGACTGACACGCTCGGCGGACACGACCATGCACAAGGACGGCATCGGCCCCTTCAAGTACTTCGTCGGCATCTCGTCGCTCGACCAGATCGCCTCGCGGCACGACCGTGTCTGCGTGCTCAACGTGCTGGGCGGCGAGTCGAAGGACGTGACGCCGGTCGGTCACGTCTACTCGGGCGGCAACGTGGTGTTCGGCACCTCGCCGGGACGCTCGGGGCAGTGGCTCAAGACCTCGCTCGGCGGCATCCCGGTCTACAACGACGTGCGCGAGGGCCTGGAGAACGGCCACCGCTTCAACTGCGGCGTCATCTACCTGCCGCCGTCGGGCGCCCGCGACGGCGTCGCCGAGCTGATCCGGGTCAATCCCGAGCTGCGCAAGATCTTCATCGTGACCGAGAAGATGTCGGTGCACGACTCGCGGGAAATCCGCGCGATGGGCCAACAGCACGGCATCGACATCTTCGGCGGCAACAGCCTCGGCGTCGCCGACTCGTGGAACGAGGTGCGTATCGGCGGCGCGCTCGGCGGCGACAATCCGCGCGAGGCGCTGCGCCGCGGTTCGATCGCGATCTTCTCGAACTCGGGCAACTTCACCACCACGATGGCGACCTATCTGCGCATGGCCGGATGGGGCACCACGACGCTGATCTCGTCCGGCAAGGATCTCTACATCCACTTCGCCGCACCGGAGTTCGCCTACTGCCTCGCCAACGACATGCGCAGCAAGGCGGCCGTGCTCTATGTCGAGCCGGGCGGCCATTACGAGCTGGAGGCGACCTTCACGAAGCCCGTGGTCGCCTGCGTGGTCGGCCGCTGGAAGTCGAAGCTCACGAGGCCGGTCGGCCATGCCGGCGCGATGTCGGGCGGCGACGACGACGCCGGCGCCAAGGAGCGCTGGTTCATGGAGAAGTTCGAGGTCGACGGCGTGTTCACGCCGGAGCGGCCGATCTTCTCGCGGCGCGGCGCCGTGGTCACCAACATCGCGCACATCACGCATGCGCTCACCGCCGTGATGCAGGCGAATGCCTGCCTGCCGGACTTCGCGCCGGAGGGCAATCTGCGCCTCAAGCCGTGGTTCGGCTCCAACATGGGGCTCGCGCTGCCCGAGGAACTGGACCTGCCGGTCGTCGAGGCGATGGCGCCCTACGGACGCGAGATCGCGCGGCTCAATCGCCAGCTCGGCGCCGCCTTCCCGCGACAGTCGATGAAGGACGCGTCGGGCGCCTCGCAGATGGATGCGGCCACCCAGGTGACGACGCTCAACGGCGTCTCGGTGCTCGACGCCGCCCAGCATCCGTTCGAGGCCAACGTCGCGCTGGCGCTCCTGCGCCAGGTCGGCGGGCCGAACGACCGCGCCCTGATCAACACGCTGGTCGGCGAGAGCCTCAACCTCCACGGCACGCCGATGCTCGCCGCCGCGCAAGCGGCACGCGAGGCCGGCAACGCGCCGAACGCAGTGCTGGCGGCCGCCGTCAGCATCGCCGGGCCGAGGCAGTTCGAAGGCACGCGGCGGCTGGTGCGGCTGCTGCTCGAGGAGTTCGTCCATGCCGGGCTGACGAGCGTGCTCGACGACGGCTTCGATCTTTCGAGCGTCCAGGCGAGCGCCGAGAACCGCGCCCTGTTCGTCTCCGACACGCCCGACCCGCGCGCCGATGCGCTGATCGAGGGCGTCGAGGCGCGTGGCGCCAAGGCGCCGTTCGTGCGCTGGCTGAAGACGCTGCCCGGCCACCCGACGCACGACGCGGCGCGCGCCGCCATCGCCGCCTCGCTCGCCTGGGGCCCGCTGATGCGCAAGCGCATCTCGCCGCTCACCGCCGAGGCGCTGCCGTGGTGGATGCATCTGTTCGGCGTGATGATCGGCGCTTCGGTCGACGCCGCCGCGCACGCACCGGAATCGTTCTGTGGATACCCGAACGAGACGCTGATCCGCGAGGCGTCGCTCGGCACCGTCGCCTGCACGGCGCTCACCGGCCGCGACGGCGATCCGGACGCGCTGTTCGCCTTCCAGATGCTGATCGGGCTCCTGCTCTCCAACGGCCCCGGCACCATCACGGCGCAGGGCGCCAAGGGCGCGGTCTCGTCCGACGGACCCGAGTCGCCCGAGCGGGTGCAGCTCAACAAGGCGATGCTGGGCTTCCTGACGCATTGCGGCTACGCCCATGGCGGCAACGGGTACGAGGGCATCGCCTTCCTGATCGACCGGTTCGAGCCGACCGGCCTCGCCGATCCGGGCGATCGTGATCACGGCATCGATCTCGCCGCGCTGGCGAAGACCTATGCCAACGCCTACAAGGACTACAAGGCGGAGAAGAAGGAGGCCGGCAGCTCCGGGTTCCAGAAGATCCCGGGCGTCAACCACCCGGTGTTCAAGGACAAGCCGGTGAACACCGATCCGCGCGAGGCCCATGTCCGCGAGCTCGCCGAGAAGCGCGGCGAGTACAACGTGTTCCATGACTTCTACCACGCCGTCGTGCAGGCGCTGTTCGAGGCGGGCGTGTCGCGCAACGTCTATTGCGTGAACGTCGACGCGCTGCTCTCGGCGCTGCTCTTGAAGCTGCTGTGGGTTCCGTTCCGCTCCGGCGAGATCGGCCGTGACCGGCTGGAGACCGCGGCTTTCACGATCTTCCTGTACGCCCGCATGCTCGGCTGCGCGGCCGAGGCCGACGATCACATGAATCGCGGCCGCGACATGGACACCCGCACGCCGGCCTCCAAATGCGCCTTCGTGTCGTGATCAGTTCGACGCACGTGGTGCGGCGGTCCTCGGCGCGTGGCCGCTTCACCTCTCCCCGGCGGGGAGAGGTCGGAGTTCGCGCCGAGGCGCGAACTCCGGGCGAGGGGGTGCCGAGGCCTCCATCGGCTCCGTAAACCCTCACCCCGACGCGCTTCGCACGTCGATCTTCTCCCTCAGGGAGAGGGTGACGACGAGTCCGCGCCGCCTCCTGCGCCCCGCACCCGCTGTTCCGCGCTGCAGCACGACTCCGCGCTGCAGCACGACGTTGCGCCTCATGCTGCAACGCAATGACATTGCAGCGGAATTCTCGTCGTCCCGGAACAGAATCCCGTCCGTGCCGTCACGAGTTGGCGCGTACACCGGAACGATTCTGAAAAGCCTGCATTTTTCGGCGCCGCCGGGGGTGCGCCGGTGCTCCGCCGGACGCAGTTCTGCGCCCCGCGACGATGTGGCCCGTGATTCCCGGGGTTGTCGCCTCGATCGGAAGCATGCACGTTTTGCCGGTCGTTCGGCATGCAAGTCGTTCAGCATGCAAGTCGTTCAGCCGGTTCGTCTCTGCCCTCGTGTCGCGCGCCGCCGCGCCCACCGTCCGCGGTCCATGATTGGACCCGGGGTCGCGACGTGTCCGCCGGCACCGGAGCCGTCCGGCCCACCGCCGAGGCACGTGGCACATGAAACCGTTCGGATATGTCGCGGCGAAGAGCGCCGAGCACGCGGTCGCCCTGCTGGCCGAGTACGGCAAGGGGGCCAAGGTGCTGGCCGGCGGCACCGATCTGCTCGCCGATCTGAAGAACTCGCCGCATCCGCCGCCCGACGTGATGGTCGACATCTCGCGCGCCGCCGACATGAAGGGCATCGCGCTGACCGACGCGGGCCTGCGCATCGGTGCGCTCACGACCCATACCGAGATCGTCGAGTCGCCCCTGATCGCGCAGACCCTGCCGGCGCTGGCCGAGGCGGCCGTGGTGATCGGCGCCGTGCAGACCCGCAATCTCGGCACCGTCGGCGGCAACCTGATCACGTGCGTCCCGTCGATGGATTCGGGGCCGACCCTGCTCGCGCTCGATGCGCAGGTGACGATCCTCGGACCCGCCGGCCGCCGCGCGATACCGCTCGCCGGGCTGTTCGTCGGGCCGCGTCGCACCAGCCTCGCCCCCGACGAGCTGCTGGTCGAGATCGTCATCCCGAAGCGCAATGTCGGCAAGCCGGCAGCCTTCCAGAAATTCGGGCTGCGCAAGGGCCAGGCGCTGGCGCTGGTCAACGCCGCGGCCGCGTTCTGGGGCGGCGAGGGCGTGTTCGCCGAGCCGGCGATCGCGCTCGGCGCCGTCGCCCCGACCGTGATCCGCGCCCCCAAGGCCGAGGCCTATCTCGCCGGCCGCCCGATCAGCGAGGAGGCGATGGCCGAGGCCGGCCGCATCGCCGCGACCGAGGCGAAGCCGATCACCGACTTCCGCGCCAGCGCCGAGTACCGGCTCGACCTGATCGCCGTGCTGGTGAAGCGCGCGCTCGCCGGCAGCCTCGCCCGCGTCACGCCGAACCAGAAGGATCTCGCATCGTGAACGTGACCCTGACCGTCAACGGCGAACTCCGCTCCGCCTCGGTGCCGCCCGAGACGACGCTGCTCGTACTGCTGCGCGAGCACTTCCTGCTCACCGGCGCCAAGACCGGCTGCGACATCGGCGACTGCGGCGCCTGCACCGTGATCGTCGACGGCCTCGCCGTGAACGCCTGCCTGATGCTGGCCGCCCAGGCGGACGGCCGCACCGTCACGACCATCGAGGGGCTCGCCACCCGCGACGGCCTGCACCCGCTGCAGAAGGTGTTCGAGGAGAACGGCGCGCTGCAGTGCGGCTTCTGCGGCCCCGGCGTGATCATGACAGCCAAGGCGCTGCTCGACGAGAACCCGAGCCCGACCACGCAGGAGATCCGTTCGGCGCTGGCCGGCAACCTGTGCCGCTGCACCGGCTACGTGAAGATGATCGACGGCGTCCACGAGGCCGCCCGGATGTTGCAGTCGCCCGAGACCCCCGCGCTGGCAGCGCCGCAGCAGAGGTGAGACGCATGGCCGAGGATCTGTTGGAACGCGAACCCGCCGCCGTCGCCACGGACGTTCTGGAGAAGCCGCGCGTCGCGCCCGTCGAGGTGCTGCGGCGCTCGGACGAGGATCTGCGGCTCCCCGCCGTCGCCCCGCCCACGACGCTGCCGCTGGAGCCGCCGCTCGTCCCGCAAGTGGGTGAGCAGACCCGGGCGGTCGGCCTGCGGGCGCAGCGCCCGGACAGCCGCAATCACGGCCTCGGGCTGACCCGCTACATCGACGACATCGCCCTGCCGGGCATGCTCTACGCCAAGATCAAGCGGGCCGGCCTCTCGTCGGCGCGTATCAAGCGCATCGACGTCTCGAAGGCCGAGGCGATGCCGGGCGTCAAGGCCGTGCTGCTCGGCCGCGAGATCCCGCTCAACCTGTTCGGCACCTCGATCGTCGACCAGCCGCTGCTGGTCGACGAGATCGTCCGTCACGCCGGCGACGGGGTCGCGGCGGTCGCGGCCGTCACCGAGCAGATCGCCCAGGCGGCGATCGACGCCATCGAGGTCGAATACGAGCCGCTGCCCGGCGTCTACGACCCGATCGAGGCGCTCTCGCCCGACGCGCCGAAGGTCCATGGTGGCGACACCAACATCTACTTCAAGAAGCTGATCCGCCGCGGCGACGTCGAGAAGGGCTTCGCCCAGTCGTATCGGGTCTACGAGAACCGCTACACGACGCCCGGCATCGAGCATGCGCCGATGGAGCCGTTCACGTCGATCGCCGACTGGGACGCCAACGGCCGCCTCACCGTCTATGCCACCATCGGCCGCATCACGCTGGCGCGCGTGGATCTGGCGAAGACGCTGCGCATCCCGATCAGTCGCATCCGGGTGATCGGCACCGTGGTGGGCGGCAATTTCGGCGGCAAGAACGAGATCCGCCACGAGCCGGTGCTGGCGCTCCTGTCGAAGAAGGCGGGGCGCCCGGTGAAGGGCCGGTTCACCCGGGTCGAGGAGTTCGTCGCCTCGACCATCCGGCACCCGATGATCATGGACTACAAGACCGGCGTGACGAAGGAGGGCAAGATCATCGCCCGCCAGATCCGCATGGTGCTGGACGGCGGCGCCTACTGCTCGTTCTCCGAGACGACGCTCGGCAAGGCCTCGATCCTGGCGCCCGGCCCGTATCAGATCGAGAACATCCACGTCGAAGGCTGCGTCGTCTACACCAACAAGACGACGTCCGGCTCGATGCGCGGCTTCGGCGCCCCGCAGGTGTGCTTCGCCTACGAGTCCCAGATGGACGAGATCGCCCGCGATCTCGGCATCGACCCGATCGAGATTCGCCTGAAGAACTTCTTCCGCGAGGGCTCGATGTCGGCCACGGGCCAGGTGCTGCACAGCGTGAAGGTGATCGAGTCGCTGAACAACGCCGCGCGGAAATTCGGATGGGAGGCGCGCTGATGAAGCACCGGGGACGCGGCATCGCCAGCATGTGGTATCCGGTCGGCTTCACCGGCTACTCGAACCCGAGCGGCGCGGTGGTGAAGCTCAACGAGGACGGCAGCGCCGTCGTTCTCACCGGCACGGTGGAGACCGGGCAGGGCTCGCTCGGCGCGCTGAGCCAGATCGCCGCCGAGGCGCTCGGCATCGCGCCGAACGACATCCACATCGTCTCGGGCGACACCGACACCTGCCCGATGGACACCGGCGCCATCGCCAGCCGCACCACCTACATCACCGGCAACGCGGTGCGGCTCGCCGCCGAGATGGCGCGCGACACGCTGTTCCAGGTCGCGTCGGGCATGCTCGGCGTCAAGCCCGACCAGCTCGAGGCCAAGGACCGCAAGATCCAGGTGAAGGGCTTCCCCAGCCGCGCCGCGGCGCTCGCCGATGTCTGCACCCGCGCCTACAACGGCGTCGGCACGCCGCCGATCGGCAGCGCCACCTGGGATCCGCCGATGGTGCCGATGGACGCCGAGGGGCAGGGCAAGCCGTTCGGCACCTATGTCTACGCCACCCAGATCGCCGAGGTCGACGTCGACGACGAGACCGGCGAGGTCGAGGTGCTGCGCATCACGGCGTCGCACGACTGCGGCACGGCCGTGAACCCGATGCTGGTCGAGGGCCAGATCGACGGCGGCGTCTACATGGGGCTCGGCTTCGGGCTCTACGAGGAGATCCTGTTCGACAAGACCGGCAAGCAGGTGAACTGCAATCTCACCAACTACATCCTGCCGACCTCGCTCGACATGCCGGAGATCGACGAGGACATCGTCGAGAACTTCGACGAGACCGGCCCGTTCGGCGCCAAGGCGGTCGGCGAGCCGAGCCTGGTGCCGACCGCGGCCGCCGTCACCAACGCCATCTACGACGCGGTCGGGGTGCGCATCACGTCGCTGCCGGCGACCTCCGAGAAGGTCTTGAAGGCGCTCAAGGCGAAGCGCGCGGCGGAGCAGAAGCAGATTCCGGCCTGACCGGGCAATCCGGCCGAGGAGGCCGGACTGACGAGTAACCGCGGCCGCGGAAGACGGCCGCGCCGACCCCCTGGCGGCGCCGGATGGCGCCGTTTTTCTTTCTCCGGGCGAGGGGGCGAGGGGCAGGGCAAAGAGTCCGGAGGCCCCGCCGAAGCGCCGACCCGGATCCCGGCCCGCGGCGGGCGGCCGGATCGCGCCGATAGCCCCGCCTCCCGGCCCGGTCGGAATGCGTTCACGATGACGCATGCGTAGAAGCACGAATGCCGCGTTTGGCCCGCCTGCGGCCTAGCTCGACTGTCAATTTGCTGTTACAGTCGTTCGTGATGTCTAGCTTGACACTCGACAGGCCGCCTTCTCCCGTGGTCGGATCGGGAGCCCGCGTGCCTCATGCCATTGTGATCGGGAGCGGATTCGGGGGCTTGGCCGCCGCGGTCCGGCTCGGCGCGCGCGGCTATCGCGTCACCGTGCTGGAGAAGCTCGACCAGCCGGGCGGCCGCGCCTACGTGTTCCGCCAGGACGGCTTCACGTTCGACGCCGGGCCGACCATCGTCACGCTTCCCAAGGTGTTCGAGGAGCTGTGGTCGGTCGCCGGGAGGACATTCTCCGACGACATCACGCTCGAGCCGATCGATCCGTACTACCAGATCCGGTTCGACGACGGCGAAACCTACACCGAATGCAGCGATCTCGACGCGATGCGCCGCGAGATCGCGCGTCTCGCCCCCGGCGACGTCGAGGGCTGGGAGCGTTTCCTCGCCAAGAGCAAGGACATCTACGAGGTCGGCTTCGAGAAACTGTCGAACGTCCCGTTCGGCTCGCTCGCGTCGATGGCCAAGGTGCTGCCGGAGTTCATCCGGCTGCAGAGCTGGCGCAGCGTCCACGGCCTCGCCGCGAGCTACGTGAAGGATCCACGGATCCGCATCGCGCTGTCCTTCCACCCGCTTTTCATCGGCGGCAACCCGTTCGCCGTCACCTCGATCTACTGCCTGATCACCTATCTGCAGAACAAGTTCGGAGTCTGGTTCCCGCGCGGCGGCACCGGGGCGCTGGTCAAGGGCCTGGTGGGGCTGATCGAGGGGCAGGGCAACAGCATCCGCTACGACAGCGAGGTCGCCGCCATCACGGTCGAGGGCGGCCGCGCCACCGGGGTCCGGCTCGCCTCGGGCGAGACGCTCGCCGCCGACATCGTCGTCTCCAATGCCGACGCCGCCTGGACCTACGGCAAGCTCCTGCCGGCCGAGGTGCGGCGCCGCTGGACCGACAAGAAGCTGGAGAACGCGCGCTACTCGATGAGCCTGTTCGTCTGGTATTTCGGGACCAAGCGCCAGTATCGCGGTGTCCCGCACCACACGATCCTGCTCGGGCCGCGCTACAAGGAGCTGCTGCGCGACATCTTCGACCGCAAGGTGCTGGCGCCTGACTTCAGCCTCTACCTGCATCATCCGACCGCGACCGACCCGTCACTGGCCCCCGAGGGCTGCGACGGCTTCTACGTCTTGTCGCCGGTCCCGAATCTCGCCAGCGGGATCGACTGGGCGCACGCCGCCGAGCCGTATCGCCGCGCCATCGCCGAGTTTTTGGGCCGCACCGTGCTGCCCGGCCTCGAAGACAATATCGTCACGTCCCGCATCGTCACGCCGAACGATTTCCAGACGCGACTCCGCTCCGTTCTCGGGGCCGCGTTCAGCTTCGAGCCCGTGTTCACCCAGAGCGCGTGGTTCCGTCCCCACAACCGCAGCGAGGAGGTCGACCGGCTGTTCCTGGTCGGCGCCGGCACCCATCCGGGCGCCGGCCTGCCCGGCGTCCTGTCGTCCGCCCGCGTGCTCGACTCCGTGGTGCCCCATGGTGCCGATCTGGCTCGAGAATCCTAAAGCCTCCGAGGAGGATGTCGCGGCCTGCCGGGCGATGATCCGGCAGGGCTCGCGCACCTTCTTCGCGGCCTCGCTGCTGCTGCCCTGCGCGGTGCGCTCGCCCGCCTACACGCTCTATGCCTTCTGCCGCTTCGCCGACGACGAGGTCGACGGCGAGGACAGCGAGAAGGACGCGGTCGCGCGGCTGCGCGAGCGCCTCGCGCTCGCCTACGAGGGCCGGCCGCTGCCGACCGCGACCGACCGGGCCTTCGCCGACATGGTGGCGCGCTACGCCATCCCGCGGGCGATCCCCGAGGCGCTGCTGGAAGGCCTCGGCTGGGACACCGAGGGCCGCCGCTACGAGGATCTGTCCGGCGTCTTCGCCTACTCGGCCCGGGTCGCCGCCACGGTCGGCGCCATGATGACGCTGCTGATGGGGGTGCGCGACCCGGACACGCTCGCCCGTGCCTGCGATCTCGGCGTCGCGATGCAGATCACCAATATCTGCCGCGACATCGGCGAGGACGCCCGGATGGGCCGCATCTACATGCCGCTCGCCTGGATGCGCGAGGAGGGGCTCGACCCCGACGCCTGGCTGGCCGATCCGGTGTTCGACGAGCGGATCGCCCGCGTCGTCGCCCGCATGCTCGCCGCCGCCGACGTGCTCTACACGCGCGCCGAGGCCGGCATCGCCAAGCTGCCCTTCGGCTGCCGCCCCGGCATCCTCGCGGCTCGCATCATGTATGCCGAGATCGGCCGGGTGATCGAGGCGAACGGCCTCGATTCGGTGTCGCAGCGTGCCTATGTGCCGGGCCGCCGCAAGCTCGAGCTGCTCGCCCGCGCCTTCGCGGCGGCGCCGCTGGTGCCCAAGGCGGAGCCGAGCGAGCCGCTCGCCGAGACGCGCTTCCTGGTCGAGGCGGTCGAGGCCCATCAGCTCGGCCGCATCCGTCCCGATCCCGCCCGCACCGCGTGGTGGGATCTCAATCGCCGTGTCGTCTGGGTGCTCGATCTGTTCGAGCGTCTCGGGCAACGCGAGATCAGCGCCGCCGACCGTGGTCGGGGCGCGCGCTTCGTTCGTCTGGAAACCTGAACCGCGACGGTCGCGCGAAGCGGCCTCGCATGACAATTGTCAATTTCGATTGTCAGTCCCTGCTGTCTAATGGTGATTGACGATCACGCGCATTGATCCGCACGCCGTCGGCAACAGCACGCGCGTCCAACGCCCCGGGAGGTCCGCCATGCGTATTCTGCTCCTGCATCCCAACTACCACTCGGGCGGAGCGGAAATCGCCGGCAACTGGCCGCCGGCCTGGGTCGCCTATCTGGCCGGGACCCTGAAGGCCAACGGCTACACCGACGTCACCTTCATCGACGCGATGACGGACGACCTCACCGAGGATCAGCTCCGCGCCGAGTTCCGCCGTCTCAAGCCGGACCTGATCGGCGCCACCGCGATCACGCCGGCGATCTACAAGGCCGAGCGCGCCCTGCAGATCGCCCGCGAGGAGTGCCCGAACGCCGTCACGGCGATCGGCGGCATCCACGCGACCTTCATGTACAAGCAGGTGCTGGCCGAGGCGCCCTGGATCGACGTGGTGATCCGCGGCGAGGGCGAGCAGATCCTGCTCGACCTGGTGCGCGCGATCGACTCCGGCGAGTTCAAGAAGAACCCCGACACCGTCAAGGGCATCGCCTATTCGGACGGCGCCAACATCATCGCGACGGCGGCGGCGCCGCCGATCGAGAATCTCGACATGCTGAGCCCCGACTGGGGCATCCTGAACTGGAACCAGTACAACTACATCCCGCTCGGCTGCCGGGTCGCGATCCCGAACTTCGCCCGCGGCTGCCCCTTCACCTGCTCGTTCTGCTCGCAGTGGAAGTTCTGGCGCACCTACCGGGTCCGCGATCCGATCAAGGTGGTCGACGAGATCGAGGTGCTGGTGAAGGAGTTCGACGTCGGCTTCTTCATCCTCGCCGACGAGGAGCCCACCATCCACCGCAAGAAGTTCGTCGCGCTGTGCGAGGAGCTGGTGCGGCGCAAGCTGCCGGTGATGTGGGGCATCAACACGCGCGTCACCGACATCCTGCGCGACGAGGCGCTGCTGCCGCTCTACCGCAAGGCCGGCCTGATCCACATCTCGCTCGGCACCGAAGCGGCCGCTCAGCTCAAGCTCGACCTGTTCAACAAGGAGACCACGGTGGCGCAGAACAAGCGCGCCATCGAGCTGTTGCGCAAGCACGGCATCGTCTCCGAGGCGCAGTTCATCGTCGGCCTCGAGAACGAGACCCGCGAGACGCTGGAAGAGACCTACCAGATGGCCCGCGACTGGGGTTGCGACATGGCCAACTGGTCGATGTTCACGCCGTGGCCGTTCTCCGACCTGTTCCAGGACATGGGCGAGAAGGTCGAGGTGTTCGACTTCGAGAAGTACAATTTCGTCACGCCGATCATGAAGCCGGACGCGATGACGCGGCCGGAGCTTCTCGACCGCGTGATGAACAACTACCGCCGCTTCTACATGCGCAAGATGTTCCTGGAGTATCCGTTCATCCGGGACCGCGAGAAGCGCCGCTACATGATGGGCTGCATGAAGGCCTATCTGAAGAGCTCGTTCGAGCGGAAGTTCTACGACCTCGGCCGCGTCGGCTACTGGGGTCCGCAGTCCAAGAAGGTCGACTTCGGCTTCGACGAGACCCGCACCATCACGGAGGCGCAGGCCACCGACCTGCAGGCCGCCCCGAAGGGCCGCAAGAAGAAGGGCGAGAAGCCCGAGGCCGTGCGCGCCTGCTGAAGCCTTCACCTCTCCCCGCGCGCGGGGAGAGGTCGGAGCCCGCGCTCGCGCGGACTCCGGGTGAGGGGGCGCCGCCACGCTAGGCCGGCGCCGTATGCCCCCTCACCCCCACCCTCTCCCCGCAAGCGGGGAGAGGGAGAGCCGGCGTCGCGCCGAGTGGTGAGATATCGACGTGAGCAGCACCGCAACTGAACGGCACGCAGCCGCTCCTCCTTCTCCTCACGCCCCCGCCTCGGACCCCGCCGTCGCCCGCATCGGGCCGAACGCCATCATCCGGATGATCGAGGCGCTGCGCGAGCAGGTCGGCGAGGCGGAGACGGCGCGCCTGTTTGGGCTCGCCGACCTCTCGCATCATCTCGTTCATGCGCCCGACCACATGGTCGACGAGCGCGACGTCGTGGCGATCCACACGGTGGTGCGCGACGTCCTCGGCCTCGCGGCCGCCAGGGCGGCGGGCCGGCGGGCCGGCGAGCTGACCGCCGACTATCTGCTCGCCAACCGCATCCCGCAGGCGATCCAGCCGATCCTGAAGATTCTGCCGGCGGGCGTGTCGGCCCGCATCCTGCTCGGCGCGATCGGCAAGCACTCCTGGACCTTCGCCGGCTCCGGCGTATTCACGGCGACGGCCGGCCATCCGGTGCGCTTCTCCATCGCCGGCAATCCGGTGTGCCGCGGCGCGACGGCCGACGCGCCGGTCTGCGACTATTACGGCGCCACCTTCGAGCGCCTGTTCCGCACCCTGGTGCACGGACACGCGACCGTCACCGAGACGGCCTGCGAAGCCATGGGCGCGCCCGCCTGCACGTTCGAGATCCGCTGGCGCTGAGCCGCCCTCGCGCAGCGCGCCTCTCGCCGCACCGAACGGATCGAATGCCCTCCCGTCGCGTTGGCTCGACAAAGGCGCACCGCGCCGGCCGTGCACGCTCTCGTCGCGCGGCATTCTCACACCGATGCTTACGAGGACACCATGTCGTGGGACGCCTTCATCCCGACGCTCGCTCTGATGACTCTCGGGGCCTTCCTGGCCTTCGCGCTGATGCAGCTCTTCGCCTTCACCCGGACCCGCAGCAACCGCCGAGCCTTCAAGCGCGCTTTTTCGGATCACTCCGCCGGCGCCCCCGGCGCGCCGGACAAGTGAGCGGTGGCCGTAGTCCGGCATCGACTCACGATGGGATCATGATCTGATCACGATATCGGATCGGCATGTCCCAACGATCCGATCGTCCCCGCGAAGGCGGGGACCCAGGGGCGGTACGGGACGGCGCGCCTGGATGCCCGCCTGCGCGGGCATGAGCGGAGGGTGGGGCGACTCCGGTAGACGCTCCGGTCAAAAAGGCTCCGCCTCGTCGCAGCCCTCAGCCTCACCAAAGCACCTCACCGCAGCCGCGGCATGCGGAAGGGCAGCATGGCCTGCACCCAGGGCGCGGCGAAGCGGTCGAGCGACAGGCTTTCATGCACGGCGTCGACGTCCTGGCCGAGCAGCGTGCCGGTCAGGAGCGAGCGTGTGTAGAAGGGCGAATCCTCGAAGGTCGCGGCGACCCGCATGCCGTCCGGCCTGTCGCTGCGCGTCTCGCGCGGCATGCGCCACAGCGTGTCGGGCAGCATCACCCGGTGCGGCACCTCCACGGGCGTGACCGCGCCAGCACGGTCGAAGCGCAGCGCCAGCGCGCGCTCGTCGTGATCACGACGCGGACCATCAGGCCCCGCGGCGGCACCGCGGCGGATGGCGTGATAGAGCACGGCGGCGCCGTCCGTGAGATTGGCGCGCGACCAGTCCCAACGCACGAAGGCGCTCTCCAGCGGCGTCTCGCCGCGGTTGCTGTCGAGATAGCCGTGGCCGCGCCAGGTCAGCGCCGGTTTCGTGAGCTCGACCTCGACGTCGGAGCAGGGCGCGATCGGGCGCCACAGATGGAGCCCGGCGTCGTCGAGCGCGAAGCTCGCGCCGGTCAGCGCCGCCGGCCGCACCCGCACGGTCCCGGAGAGCCGCGAGGGCACCGGTACGGTCGTCTCGTCGATCGTGATCACGAGCGTCTCGCCGTCCCAGGCGAGCGCGCTCGGGCCGATCGAGAGAGTCGTCGCATCGCGAAAAAGCTTGCCGCGGCCGCGCTCGGTCATGGCCCAGCGGCGCGGCTCGCCGTAGAGCGCGACGTTGACGGCGCAGTGATCGTGAGGGTCGGCGAGGCCCCCCTGGGCGCGCCGGCGCGCCCAGGCGTAATAGGGCGAGAACACGCTGCCGACGAAGGCGATGATGGTCAGCCCGTGGCGGCCGTCGTCGCTCAGCGCGTCGACATACCACCAGAGATACCCGCCGGGCGCGACCGGCTCGTCGAATCGCGGTCCGCGATCACGGCGGCCGCCGCCAGCCGGCCCGACAGCGCCGCCATCGGGACGCCCGGTCCCGGATGCGTGCTGCCGCCCGCCAGATACAGCCCCGGGATCCGCGTTCGCGATCCCGGCCGCCGGAACGATGCCATCCATCCGTGCGAAGCCCTTCCGTAGAGCGCGCCTCCCGTCCCCGGAAAGCGCCGGTGAAAATCCGCCGGCGAGGTCACGACGGCATCCCCGGACACCCGCAGCTCGAGCCCGCAGCGCCGAAGCCGCTCGAAGGCGGCATGGCGGGCGATTTCCAGGGCCGCGTCCGAGGGCGGCGTCGTGTCGCCGCTCGGCGGCGCATTGACGAGTACGAGCAGCGGCTCGGGTTGGTTTCCCGGCCCGTCCGCCGCGATGTCGCCGAGCCGGTCCTGGGCGCAGACATAGACGGTCGGGTCGGCGGGCAGGCGGCGGTCGCGCATCAGCCGGTCGAACTCGGCCCGGTAGTCGGGCGCGAAGAACACCGTGTGATGATGCAGCGGGAAGCCCTCGGGTTCCGCCATCACGCACCAGGTGACGGCCGAGAGCGAGCGCGCCTTCGGCGGCACGCCCGGCACGGCGCCGCGCACCGCGATGCCCAATCGTCCGTCGGCGAGCGCGGCGACGTCGGCATTGATCACCACGGTGTCGGCGTCGAGCCGCTCGCCGGTCGCCAGCACGACGCCGGCGGCGCGGCCGCGCTCGACCAGGACCTCGGCGACCGGCGTGCCGAGCCGCACCGTCACGCCGAGCCGCTCGGCGGTGCGCACCAGCGCCTCGGCGAGCCGCTGCATGCCGCCCTCGATCAGCCAGACGCCCTGCTGCTCGACATGGGCGACCAGCATCAGGGTGGCCGGGGCGAGGAACGGCGACGAGCCGCAATAGGTGGCGTAGCGGCCGAACAGCTGACGCAGGCGCGGATCGTGGAAGTGGCGGCCGAGCCCGCTCCACATGGTGGCGAAGGGCGAGATCGCGGCGAGCTCGGGCAGCCGGGCGAGGCCGAGCCGCCGCGTCAGGTCGAACGGCGAGCGGCAGCGCTGGGCGCGCAGGAACGGGCCTTCCAGCGTCTTGTAGATGCGCGCCGCACGGTCGCAGAAGTCCCGGAAGCGTTGCGCCTCGGCGGCGCCGGCGAAGTCCCCGATGGCGTCGGCCGAGCGGGCGTTGTCGGCGTAGAGGTCGAGGCGCGAGCTGTCGTCCCAGGCGTGGCGGGCCAGCACGTCGAGCGGCGTCACCGTGATCTCGCGGTCGAGGCTGGTGCCGGCGGCGCCGAACAGCTCGTCGAACACCCAGCGCATGGTGAAGACGGTCGGGCCGGCATCGATGCCGCGGCCGCCGACCACGACCTCGCGCAGCTTGCCGCCCGGCGCCTCGGCCGCTTCGACGACCGTCACGGCGATGCCGGCGAGCGCCAAGTGGATGGCGGCGGCGAGTCCCCCCGCGCCGGCCCCCACCACGATTGCGGACTCACGCGCCACGCTCACCAATCCGCAGAAATACCGTTGAGTTCGGTGTCCATGTGTCTATACTGCGTGACAGTTCGACGTGACAATGGATCATTACATATCTTTGCTCGCCATCAGGGGCTGAACGCATGGATAGTAGCACGAGGATCGAGCAGGCTCTCAACGCCGCCTTGGCCCGGGTCGAAACCCCCGCCGCTCCCAGCAAGCTCGCCTCGGCGATGCGTTACGCGGTGTTTCCGCGCGGTGCCCGGGTCCGGCCGCGCCTCTGCCTGGCCGCCGCGGCGGCCTGCGGCGACGACCAGCCGGCCCTCACCGAGGCGGCCGCCGCCTCGATCGAGTTGCTGCACTGCGCCTCGCTGATCCACGACGACCTGCCCTGCTTCGACGACGCCCCGCTGCGGCGCGGCAAGCCCTCGGTCCACGTCGCCTATGGCGAGCGGATCGCGGTGCTGGCCGGCGACGCCCTGATCGTGCTGGCGTTCGAGCAGCTCTCCTACGTCGGCTGCTCGCCCGAGCGGCTGCCCCATGTCATGCGCATCGTCGGCCAGTCGGTCGGCATGCCGAGCGGCATCGCGGCCGGCCAGGCGTGGGAGTGCGAGCCGTTCTGCGACCTCGTCGAGTACCACGAGCAGAAGACCGGGGCGCTGTTCTCGGCCGCGACCATGCTGGGCGCGGCGGCGGCCGGCCACGACCCGGAGCCGTGGAAGGTGGTCGGCGCCAAGCTCGGCCTCGCCTACCAGGTCGCCGACGACCTGCGCGACGCCGCCTCCGACGAGGAGGAGCTCGGCAAGCCGATCGGCCGCGACGCGGCGCTCGGCCGCCCGAGCGCGGTGCGCGACCTCGGCATCGACGGTGCCATGCACCGCCTCGAGACCCTGGTGAAGGAGGCGATCGCCGGCATTCCGCCCTGCCAGGGCGCCGGCGACCTGCGCGCCCTCATCATGTCCGAGGCGAAGCGGCTGGTGCCGAAGCGCCTCGCCGCCGCGGCGGCCTGATCCGCCGACCGGGCACGGCCCCACGAGATTCGCCCTCTCCCCGCCGGGGAGAGGTGACCGTGAGAGGCGGGTGGCGACGTGAAAGACCCGACGCCCCGGGATCGCTCCTCGGATTGGCGCGAGCGCTGGCTGGCGCTGCGCAACGGCGTGCTCGCCTCACCCCGCTTCCAGCGGCTCGCCGCCGCCTTTCCGCTCACCCGGCCGATCGCCCGCGCCCGCACCCGGGCCCTGTTCGATATCGTCGCCGGCTTCGTCTACTCGCAGATTCTCCTCGCCTGCGTGCAGTTGAAGGTGTTCGACCTGCTGGCCGACGGGCCGTTGTCGGTCGCCGCGCTCGCCGCCCGCACCGGGCTGTCGGAGGACGCCGCCCGCCGGCTGCTGGCCGCCGCCGCGACCCTCGACCTCACCGAGAAGTGCGGCGACGATCGCTTCGCGCTCGGTCGCCACGGCGCCGCGCTGCGCGGCAATGCCGGCCTGCCCGACATGATCGCGCACCACGCGCTCTTCTATAGAGACCTCGCCGATCCGGTCGCGCTCCTGCGCGGCGAGGCCGACACCGAGCTCGGCCGCTTCTGGGCCTATGCGGGCCGCGGGGCGCCGGGCTCGCTGCCGCCCGAGGCCGTCGCCTCCTACTCGCGCCTGATGGCGGCGACACAAGGCTTCGTCGCCGAGGAGGTGCTGGCTGCGGCGCCGCTCGCCGGCCGTCGCTGCCTGCTCGACGTCGGCGGCGGCGAGGGGGCGTTCCTCTCCGCCGTCGCGGCCCGCCACCCCGGCCTGTCGCTGATGCTGTTCGACCTGCCGGCCGTCGCCGAGCGGGCGCGCCAGACCTTCGCCGCGGCGGGCCTCGCCGACCGGGTCACGGTCCGGGCCGGCGACTTCCGCACCGACCCGCTGCCCACCGGCGCCGACATCGTGTCGCTCGTGCGCATCCTGCACGACCACGACGAGGACACGGTGCGGACGCTGCTCGCCGCGGTGCGACGCGCCCTGCCGGCCGGCGGCCGCGTGATGGTGGCCGAGCCGATGTCCGGAGCGCCCGGCGCCGCGCCCTTGGGTGAAGCCTATTTCGGATTCTACCTATTGGCGATGGGGCGGGGGCGACCCCGGACCCCGGGGGTGTTATGCGGCCTGCTGACGGCCGCGGGGTTCCACCGTCCACGTCTCGTGACAACCAGGAATCCTGTGATCTTACAGATGGTTATTGCGGACGCCTAGGTTGTTTGGAACGATATGACAATACGACTTGACATAGGGGGCAGTAAGCGTAGGCTGACACTCCAAGTCGGTGTTTAAGCCTCCTTGCGGTGTGGCTCGGAGACGTCATGGACACAGTTGCGGTCGTCCTAGAGGAACCCGAACGCCTCGTTCTCAGTCGTCTCGACCTCACGCATCCCGGTGACGAGGATGTGGTCGTCGACATCGACTGGAGCGGGATCAGCACCGGTACGGAGCGTCTGCTCTGGTCGGGGCGGATGCCGCCGTTTCCGGGGCTCGGTTATCCTCTGGTGCCTGGATACGAATCGGTGGGTCGCGTCACGTCGGCGGGCGAGCGCTCGGGCCGGCGGGTCGGCGAGCGCGTGTTCGTGCCGGGCGCGCGCTGCTTCGGTGACGTCCGCGGGCTGTTCGGCGGCGCCGCGCGCCGGGTCGTGGTCCCGGGCGCCAAGGCGCTGCCCATCGCCGACGATCTGAACGAGCTAGGCGTCCTCATGGCGTTGGCCGCGACTGCGTATCACGCCATGGCGGGGGCCGAACGGACGCCTCCCGATCTCGTCGTGGGGCACGGCGTCCTCGGTCGTCTCCTCGCCCGACTGGCGGTGCTGGCGGGCGGGGAGCCGCCTACGGTGTGGGAGCGCGACGCCGGTCGCGCGAAGGGCGCGCAGGGCTACCGGGTGGTCGACCCGGCCGACGATCCGCGCCGTGATTACAAGGCGATCTACGACGTCTCGGGCGACTCCAAGCTGCTCGACACGCTGATCGCGCGCCTCGCGCCGAAGGGCGAGGTCGTGCTCGCCGGCTTCTACAGCGAGCCGCTCGGCTTCGCGTTTCCGCCCGCCTTCATGCGGGAGATCTCCCTCCGGGTCGCCGCCGAATGGCGCGAGCCGGATCTCGTCGCCGTGAAGAACCTGGTCGAGACGGGGCGTTTGTCCCTCGACGGTCTCATCACCCATCGTTGCGCCGCCGCGGACGCGCCCGACGCGTACCGCACCGCGTTCACCGATCCGGCCTGCCTCAAGATGATCCTTGACTGGAGAGGGTACGCATGAACGCCCCGATGCCGATGGACCCCGCCCACCTGCGCGCCGAAGCCGCGATCGAGCCCGATCCGGTGCCGACGTCGTCGTCGAAGGCGACCCAGATCATCGCCATCTACGGCAAGGGCGGGATCGGCAAGAGCTTCACGCTCGCCAATCTCAGCTACATGATGGCCCAGCAGGGCAAGCGCGTCCTGCTGATCGGTTGCGACCCGAAGAGCGACACCACCTCGCTCCTGTTCGGCGGCCGCGCCACCCCGACCATCATCGAGACCTCGTCCAAGAAGAAGCTGGCCGGCGAGGAGATCACGATCTCCGATGTCTGCTTCAAGCGCGACGGCGTGTTCGCCATGGAGCTCGGCGGCCCGGAGGTCGGGCGCGGCTGCGGCGGGCGCGGCATCATCCACGGCTTCGAGACGCTGGAGAAGCTCGGCTTCCACGAGTGGGGCTTCGACTACGTGCTGCTCGACTTCCTGGGCGACGTGGTGTGCGGCGGCTTCGGCCTGCCGATCGCCCGCGACATGTGCCAGAAGGTCATCGTGGTCGGCTCGAACGATCTGCAGTCGCTCTACGTCGCCAACAACGTCTGCTCGGCCGTGGAGTATTTCCGCAAGCTCGGCGGCAATGTCGGCGTCGCCGGCATGGTGATCAACAAGGACGACGGCACCGGCGAGGCGAAGGCCTTCGCCGAGAAGGCCGGCATCCCGGTGCTCGCCGCGATTCCCGCAAACGAGGACATCCGCCGCAAGAGCGCCGCCTATCAGATCGTCGGCCGGCCCGGCACCGAATGGGCGCCGCTGTTCGAGGCGCTCGCGACCAACGTCGCCGAGGCGCCGCCGCAGCGGCCGAAGCCGCTGTCGCAGGACGCGCTGCTCGGCCTGTTCTCGAGCGACACGGTCGGCCGCGACGTGGTGCTGATGCCGGCGACCCAGGAAGACATGCGCGGCGGCAGCTTCGCGCCGAAGCCCTCGCTCGAAGTGATTTACGACACCGTCTGAGACATTACCCGGACCGGAGACTTAGCGTTTCATCATGACGTCGAGCCGACCCGAAACCGCAGTCGCGACCAGCGCCGGCACCGAGGTGGTGTACGACACCACCGCGGCCGTGACGCTCACGAACGCGACGCAGACCGACGCGGCGCCGATCGGCGCCGCGCCGGTCGCGGGGGCCTCGGACGCGAGTGTCTCGGGCACGGGCGTGTCCGGCGCCGAGGCGACCGACGGCGCGGTCGGCTGTCACGCCGGCGTCGACGAGATGCGCAAGGCGGCGGCCGCCGCCGGCAAGACCGAGACGCTCGACCGCTACGCGGCCGACTATCCGGTCGGCCCGCACGATCAGCCCCAGTCGATGTGCCCGGCCTTCGGCAGCTTGCGCGTCGGCCTGCGCATGCGGCGCACCGCGACGGTGCTGTCCGGCTCGGCCTGCTGCGTCTACGGGCTCACCTTCACGTCGCACTTCTACGGCGCGCGGCGCAGCGTCGGCTATGTCCCGTTCAACTCCGAGACGCTGGTCACCGGCAAGCTGTTCGAGGACATCCACGAGGCGGTCTTCAAGCTCGCCGATCCGGCCCTGCACGACGCCGTCGTGATCATCAATCTGTGCGTCCCGACCGCGTCGGGCGTGCCGCTGCAACTCCTGCCCAAGACCATCAACGACGTCCGCGTCATCGGCATCGACGTGCCCGGCTTCGGCGTGCCGACCCACGCCGAGGCGAAGGACGTGCTCGCCGGCGCGATGCTGGCCTATGCCCGCAACGAGGCGGAGCAGGGGCCCGTTCAGGCGCCGCGCGGTGGTCGTAGCGAAAAGCCGACCATCACGCTGTTGGGAGAAATGTTCCCGGCCGATCCGATCGGCATCGGCATGATGCTGGAGCCGCTCGGGCTCGCCGCCGGCCCCGTCGTGCCGACCCGCGAGTGGCGCGAGCTCTATGCGGCGCTCGACTGCGCCGCGGTCGCCGCCATCCATCCGTTCTACACGGCCTCGCTGCGCGAGTTCGAGACGGCCGGCCGGCCGATCGTCGGCTCGGCGCCGGTCGGCGTCGACGGCACGGCGGCCTGGCTCGACGCCATCGGCGCGGCTTGCGGCGTCGCCGCCGACAAGGTCGACGCCGCGAAGGCGCGGATGCTGCCCGCCATCGCGGGCGCGCTCGCCGCCAATCCGGTGCGCGGCCGCATCACGGTGTCGGGCTACGAGGGCTCCGAGCTGCTGGTCGCCCGGCTGCTGATCGAGAGCGGCGCCGAGGTGCCTTACGTCGGCACGGCTTGCCCGCGCACCCGCTGGTCGGAGAGCGACCGGGCGTGGCTCGAGGCCAAGGGCGTCAAGGTGCAGTACCGCGCCTCGCTCGAGCAGGACATCGCGGCCGTCGACGCCTTCGCGCCCGATCTCGCGATCGGCACGACGCCGGTCGTCCAGCACGCCAAGCAGCACGGCATCCCGGCCCTCTACTTCACCAACCTGATCTCGGCGCGGCCCCTGATGGGCGTCGCCGGCGCCGGCTCGCTCGCCGTCGTGGTCAACACCGCGATGGCCAACAAGGCGCGCTTCGACGCGATGACCGAGCTGTTCCGCGGCGTTGGCGCGGGCGACACGGCCGGCGTCCACGAGGACGTGCCGAAGGCGCGGCCGGAGTTCCGCGAGAAGGTGCGGCGCCAGCTCGCCGCGCAGGCCAAGAAGCGCAAGGCGGAGGAGATGATCTGATGCTCCTCCTCGATCATGATCGCGCGGGCGGCTACTGGGGCTCGGTCTACGTGTTCACGGCCGTCAAGGGCCTGCAGGTGATCATCGACGGCCCGGTCGGCTGCGAGAACCTGCCGGTCACCGCGGTGCTGCACTACACCGACGCGCTGCCGCCGCACGAGCTGCCCGTCGTCGTCACCGGCCTGTCGGAAGAAGAGCTCGGCAAGCACGGCACCGAAGGCGCCATGCATCGCGCCCACAAGGTGCTCGATCCCGATCTGCCGTCCGTCGTGGTCACCGGCTCGATCGCCGAGATGATCGGCGGTGGCGTGACGCCCGAAGGCACCGGCATCAAGCGCTTCCTGCCGCGCACCATCGACGAGGACCAGTGGCAGAGCGCCAACCGCGCGATGGCGTGGCTGTGGAGCGAGTACGGCTCCAGGAAGGTGCCGGACCGCAAGCCGCGCCAGCCCGGCGAGAAGCCGCGCGTCAACATCGTCGGCCCCTGCTACGGCACCTTCAACATGCCGTCCGATCTGGCCGAGATCCGCCGCCTGGTCGAGGGCATCGGCGCCGAGGTGAACCTGGTGTTCCCGCTCGGCACGCATCTCGCCGACATCCCGCGGCTCGCCGACGCCGACGTGAACGTCTGCATGTATCGCGAGTTCGGCCGGCTCTTGTGCGAGACGCTGGAGCGTCCCTATCTGCAGGCGCCGATCGGCCTGCACTCGACCACCAAGTTCCTGCGCACGCTGGGCGAGCTCCTCGGCCTCGATCCGGAGCCGTTCATCGCCCGCGAGCTGCACACCACCGTGAAGCCGCTGTGGGATCTGTGGCGCTCGGTGACACAGGACTTCTTCGGCACGGCGAGCTTCGGCATCGTCGCGACCGAGACCTACGCCCGGGGCGTGCGCCATTTCCTTGAGGAGGAGATGGGCCTGCCGTGTCACTTCGCGGTCGCCCGCTCGGCCGGCGTGAAGCCCGACAACGCGGCGGTGCGCAAGGCGATCCACGAGAAGACCCCGCTCGTCCTGTTCGGATCTTATAACGAACGCATGTATCTGGCCGAGATCGGCGGCCGCGCCGCCTTCATTCCGGCCTCGTTCCCGGGGGCGATCGTACGGCGCCACACCGGCACGCCGTTCATGGGCTACGCGGGTGCGACCTACCTGATCCAGGAGGTCTGCAACGCGCTGTTCGACGCACTCTTCCACATCCTTCCGCTCGGCACCGCACTGGACAAGGTGGAGGCGACGCCGTCGCGCCTGCACCGCGAGCTGCCGTGGGAGGACGCCGCCAAACGGGCGCTCGACCGTCTGGTCGAGCGGCAGCCCGTGCTGGTGCGCATCTCGGCCGCCAAGCGTCTGCGCGACGCGGCCGAGCGCAGTGCCCGGGCGGCCGGCGAGGAGCGGGTGACGGAGTCGCGTGTTCTCGGCATCGACGCCGTGGCGATGGGAGAGACCGTATGATCGCGCTCTCCCGCCCGACGTCGCGCCTCGTCATTTCATCAACCGATTCACGCCGTGCGCGGATCGCGCCGGCGGTCGATCATTCAACAGGAGGGTATGCTCATGGCTGAGGGAACGGAGCGCCTGTCGCAGCGCCTCTTGGCGGGCCACTCGGCGAAGGAGACGATGGACTATCGTCTGATCTTCGCGGCGGCCTTCGTGGCCTTCCTGCTGGAAGCCATCGGACGTCGACTCCTGCAGCGCGCGTCGCGCATGAGCCAGGCGACCGGTGACCGGTCCGTCATCGCCGAAGCCCGTGCGGCGGCCTGCAAGTACGTCCCGTTCGCCTTCATGGGATGACGGCCTTTCCAAGAGCTTCGCCCGACGCTGCCGGGCGACAGATCGTCGTGGCTCGCCACGACTTCCCAAGCCGCGCGGGATGGGCGCGGTAACGGCCGCAAGGCCATTCATCGGAGAGTATCTCCATGGCTGATAAGTCTCTGTCCGGCCTGTCAGAAGCAGAAGCGAAGGAGTTCCACAGCGTCTTCGTCTCCAGCTTCATGGGCTTCGTCGTCGTCGCCGCGATCGCTCACGTCCTCGCGTGGATGTGGCGCCCGTGGGCGAAGAACGCCTCGCTGGTCGACGGCGTGAACGTGGCGGTCAGCCACATGGCCTCGTACCTGTCGTAATAGGAGAGAAGAACAATGTGGCAAGCTTGGCTTCTTTTCGATCCGCGTCGGACGCTGGTCGCCCTCTTCACGTTCCTGTTCGGTCTGGCGCTGCTGATCCACTTCATCCTGCTCAGCACCGACCGCTTCAACTGGCTGGAGACCCCGCGTGCGAAGCCCGCCGCGGCGGCCCAGAATGCTCCGCTGCCGGCGAAGTAACAGCGATCAGGAAGGACGGCGGACGCGGCCTCGGCACTCTGCTCGGCCCGTCCGCCGCCGATGTGCAATGAGCAGGCAGGCCGTGCTCGAGCCTGCCGGCCGGTGTCGATCGGGGGATCCCAACAATGGCCATGCTCAGTTTTGAACGAAAATACCGCGTCCGTGGAGGTACGCTGATCGGCGGGGACCTCTTCGACTTCTGGGTGGGGCCGTTCTATGTCGGCTTCTTCGGAGTCACGACGGTTTTCTTTACCTTCCTCGGCACGGCACTCATCATTTGGGGCGCGGCCCTCGGGCCGACCTGGAACATTTGGCAGATCAACATCGCACCGCCGGACTTGAGCTACGGGCTGACGCTCGCGCCGCTCAAGGAAGGAGGGCTGTGGCAGATCATCACCGTGTGCGCGCTGGGCGCGTTCTGCTCCTGGGCGCTGCGCCAGGCGGAAATCGCCCGCAAGCTCGGCATGGGTCTCCACATCCCGGTCGCGTTCGGCTTTGCCATCTTCGCTTATGTCGCCTTGGTCGTCATCCGGCCGTTGCTCATGGGCGCCTGGGGGCACGGTTTCCCCTACGGCATCATGAGCCATCTCGACTGGGTGTCGAACGTCGGGTACCAGTACCTGCACTTCCACTACAATCCGGCGCATTGCATCGCGATCACGTTCTTCTTCACGAACGCGCTCGCGCTCGCCATGCACGGATCCCTGATCGTCTCGGCCGCCAATCCCAGGAAGGGCGAGATCGTGAAGGGCGCGGAACACGAGAACACGATCTTCCGGGACACCGTCGGCTACTCGATCGGCACGCTCGGCATTCATCGCCTCGGCCTGTTCCTCGCGGTCAGTGCAGCGTTCTGGAGCGCCGTCTGCATCATCATCAGCGGCCCGTTCTGGACGCGCGGCTGGCCTGAGTGGTGGAGCTGGTGGCTCGACCTCCCGATCTGGCGTTAGGAGGGGGCTCACATGGCTGAGTATCAGAACATCTTTACCCAGGTGCAGATCAGAGGCCCCGGCTATGCCGGCGTGCCCCTGGAAGGCTCCGACGGGCACAGGGTGGGCGGCCAGAGCTTCCACTCCTACTGGCTGGGCAAGCTCGGCGATGCCCAGGTCGGCCCGATCTATTTGGGCTGGACTGGCATCTTCTCGCTGCTCTGCGGCTTCATCGCCTTCGAGATCATCGGGCTGAACATGTTCGCCTCGGTGAACTGGGATCCGATCCAGTTCGTCCGGCAGCTTCCGTGGCTGGCTCTCGAGCCGCCGCCGCCCGCCTACGGCCTCAAGATCCCGCCGCTCAACGACGGCGGCTGGTGGCTGATGGCGGGGTTCTTCCTGACGCTCTCGATCCTCCTCTGGTGGGTGCGGGTCTATCAACGCGCGCGCGTTCTCGGGATGGGAACCCATCTCGCCTGGGCGTTCGCGTCGGCGATCTTCCTGTACCTGTCGCTCGGCTTCTTCCGTCCGATCCTGATGGGAAGCTGGGCGGAGGCCGTTCCGTTCGGGATCTTCCCGCATCTCGACTGGACGGCGGCGTTCTCGATCCGCTACGGCAATCTGTTCTACAACCCCTTCCACATGCTCTCGATCGCGTTCCTGTATGGCTCGGCGGTGCTCTTCGCGATGCACGGCGCGACCATCCTGGCCGTGAGTCACTTCGGGGGTGAGCGGGAGGTCGAGCAGATCGTCGATCGCGGCACCGCATACGAGCGGGCGGCGCTGTTCTGGCGCTGGACCATGGGCTTCAACGCCACGGCGGAGTCGATCCACCGTTGGGGTTGGTGGTTCGCGGTCCTGGTCACCCTGACGGGCGGCATCGGTATTCTGCTGACCGGCACGGTGGTCGACAATTGGTATCTCTGGGCCGTCAAGCACGGCGTGGCACCGATGTATCCCGCGGTGTTCCCGCCGGTCGTCGACCCCAACCTGATTCCTGGAGGCTAGTCATGAGCGTCTTTGCGATGCGAATGCTGGCCGGGATCTCCGCAGCCCTCGCTCTCCTCCTGGTGGTCTACGCTTTCGAGTTCCCACCGGTGGACAGCGTTCAGCGCGGTTATCGCGGGCTCGCGATGGAGGAGAACTCCAATCCGCGGGTCGACCGGGCGAAGGTGAGAGCCAATCAGCTGCCAGAGCCGGCTCCGGCCACCGACCCGGCCGGCCAGAAGGCCTCGCAGGTCTACACCAACCTCAAGGTGCTCGGCGACATGGACGCCAACGAGTTCCTGCGGTTGATGACGGACATGACGACCTGGGTGTCGCCCGATCAGGGCTGCGCCTACTGCCACGACGAGAACGATCTCGCCGCGGATCGCCCGTACACCAAGATCGTCTCCCGGCGCATGCTGGAGATGGTCCGGTACATCAACGGAAGCTGGAAGACGCACGTGGCCGACACGGGCGTCACCTGCTGGGCTTGCCATCGCGGCCAGCCCGTCCCGGCGAGCGTCTGGTACTTCGACGCACCGCGGACGGCGCAGGGCCAGGCCGGCAATCGCGCCGGTCAGAACGTCGCCTCGGCGGCGGGTGGCATCACGGCCCTCCCGGTCGACCCCTTCACGCCCTTCATCAAGGACGGGAAGGACATCCGGGTTCTGTCCGGTACGGCGCTCCCGGCGGGCAACCGGGCGTCGATCAAGCAGACGGAATGGACCTACAGCCTGATGATGCACATTTCGAAGGGCCTGGGGGTCAATTGCACGTACTGCCACAACTCGCGGTCCTTCTTCGACTGGGACCAGAGCACTCCGCAACGCACCACCGCGTGGTACGGCATCCGGATGACGCGTGACATCAACACGCAATTCCTCGAGCCGCTCACCCCGCAGTTCCCGGCGAACCGCCTCGGTCCGACGGGTGACGTCGCGAAAGTGAACTGTGCCACCTGCCACGAAGGCGTCTACAAGCCGCTCTACGGCGCCAACATGATCAAGGATTATCCGATCCTGGTCGGGCCGGCTCCGGCGCGGACGGCGTCTGCCGCTCCGGCGGCGAAGTGAGCGACTGAGCATGGCCATGCGGGTCGCCCACGGGCGGCTCGCCGGCGATGCGGCGGACCGCAGCGTGACCGGCGTCGTCGACCTTTTCGGCCGACGACGCCGATTTCGTTTCGGCCCCAAGGTCCACTGCCACGTGCCACTGCCACTGCCACTGCCACGTGCCCGTGCCCCGGTGCGGGCCTGCCGCGCCCTGGCCTCGCGGCTCCGACGCCGACGTGCCTCGCGCGCGTGACCGGCGAGGATGGCGGGACCGGAGCTCCCGCGCGTCCGCTCGCGGTGTCGTCTCCGCCGTGTCCTCGTTCCGCGGTTCCTGCAACGCGGCCCCGGCGCTCCCGACATTGATTTCCCGGGCTGCCTGACGTCTAGTCGGCGCCGTGTCCGGAGGCCGCATGACGCAACGTTCCGATGTCCCCGCCGACCCGCCTGCCGGCGATCGCGACGCGAGAGTCCCCGACGAGGCCGCCGGCGCCGTGCCGTCGCCGAACGCCGACGAGATCCGCCGCATCGGCCTGTCGAACGCGCTGCGCGAGGTGACGGCGCCGCTCCACCGCCGGGCCGAGAAGGCCGGGGCGATCAGCGACATCGTGCGCGGCCGCTCGAGCCGGGCCGCCTATGCGCTGCTGCTGCGCAACCTGCACGCCGTCTACGAGGCGATCGAGCGTGGCCTCGACCGCCATCGCGCGACGCCCGCGGTCCGCCACGTCGTGCGCGACGAGGTGTTCCGGGCCGGCGCGATCGCGCTCGATCTCGAGAATCTCTGCGGCGGCTCCGCGGCGGCCGCGGCCGTGCCGCTGCTGCCGGAGGGCCGCGCCTATGCCGAGGCCGTGACGGCGTCGGCCGACGGCGACGGCGTCGGCCTGATCGGCCACGCCTACACGCGCTACCTCGGCGATCTCAGCGGCGGCCAGACGGTCAGCCAGGTGCTGGCCCGCACGCTCGGGCTCGACGCCGACAAGCGCAACATCTACCGGTTCGCCGCGATCGGCGATCTCGACGCCTACAAGGATGGATACCGGGCGGCGATCGACCGCGCCGCCTACGAGACCGACCGGCCGGACGCGATCCTGGCCGAGGCGATGCGGGCGTTCCGCCTCAACATCGCGCTGTTCTGGGCCGTCCAGGCGGCCGCCGGCGGCGCTGCGGCCCGCGCCGGCACGCCGGCGCCCGTGGACTAGGGGCGCCACGCGTCGATCCCGCGCCGCCCGGTCCCGTGGGAGCGGGCGGAGCGACGGTCCTGGGCGCGCGCCCGGGCGCCGGTGGGGACGCGGCGATCTTCCTCCTCGCGGCGGCGCGGCCGCGGCGGCGTCTCGTCCGCGTGCGGGAGCAGCAGGGCGGTGGGGAGCCCGGGAACGCGGAGGCTGCCGGCCGACCGGGATCGGCGCCCGAACGCTGCCCTTGCCCTCGCGACGCCGGCCATTCATCCCTTCTTCCGAGATCGAATCATCCGGCCCGGAGGAGCGCCATGCGAAGCAAGGGTGCGACTGCCATGGGCGCCGCTGCGCTCGCGCTGTCGGCGCTCGCGGCCGCCGGCCCGGCCCGGGCCGACCTGAAAATCTGCAACCGGCTCAGCTTCGTGGTCGAGGCGGCGCTGGGGCTGGAGGAGAAGGGCGCGACGGCGACGCGCGGCTGGTTCCGGCTCGATCCCGGCCAGTGCCGGGTGGTGCTTCAGGGCACGGTCGAGGCCGAGCAGATCTTTCTCCATGCCCGTGCCTTGCCGGTCTATGGCCCGTCGCCCGAGCCGCAGAGCGGCCACGCCGACCTGTGCATCGCCGACGGCGACTTCGTCATCGCGGCGGCGCGCGCCTGCCGGCCGCCGCAGCGCTTCGCCCGCTTCACCGCCGTGAAGCCCTCCGAGACCCAAGAGGGCGTCGTCGCGGGCGTCGTCGCGGGCGGCGCCGCGGGCGGTGCCGCCGGCCTCGTCGCGGCGCTCGCCGAGGAGGCCGAGTATTCCGAGGAGCAGGCCCGCCTCGCCGGCATCCAGCGCCTCCTGGTGATGGCCGGCTACGACGCCAACCCGGTCGACGGCGTCGCCGGCCCGAAGACCGAGGCGGCCATCGCCCAGTTTCTCAAGGACCGCGGGCTCGGCGCGCAGGCCAAGGACGCGCCGGACCTGTTCGACCGGCTGATCGAGACCGTCCAGCAGCCGGCCGCCACCGGCTTCTCCTGGTGCAACGACACCCGCTACGCCGTGCTGGCCGCCGTCGGCACCGACGAGAAGCGCGGCATCGTCGCCCGCGGCTGGTACCGGATCGAGCCCGGCAAGTGCCTGCGACCCGACCTCGAAGGCAGGCCGCGCCGGCTCTACAGCTTCGGCGAGGCGGTCGACCGCGACGGCCAGCCGGTGCGGGGCGGCACCGGCACCGGGCGGCTCTCCTGGGGCGGCGACACCACCCTGTGCACCCGCGAGGCGCGCTTCGAGCTCTCCGACCACAAGGACTGCGCCGCGGCGGGCCTCGACGCCACCGGCTTCGCCACCATCGACCTCGGCGCCCAACCGGCGACCACGGTCCGGTTTCGCGAGTGAGGCGCCATGCGCTGCGGGCGCATCCTGAACGGCCATGCCCCGGTGGCGCATTCTGAAGGGATGCACCGCGTCGCCCGATGCACGGCCTCGTGCGCCGCAGAGCCGGGGCCCAGGGGCCGCACGACTTGCGGCACGGCAGGCCCCTCGCCCGATCGCTCCTGGGTCCCGGTTCGCGGCGCGGCGCGCCGCGCCCGGGACACGAGACCTCGACCGAGGCGGCGCAGCGGAACGAGTTGCCGGGGAGGCGTGACGCCCGGCGGCGATCGGGCTAAACACTGCGCCATGTCCAGCGCCTCCGACAGCCCCGCCGCCGCGGCCTCGGCCGCCGAAACCGCCGCCGCCACCCGGAGTTTCGACCATGTCGAGACCTGGGTGTTCGACCTCGACAACACGCTCTACCCGCATCACCTCAACCTGTGGCAGCAGGTCGATGTGCGCATCCGCGACTACATCGCGCGCTTTCTCGCCGTCACCCACGACGAGGCGTTCCGGGTGCAGAAGGACTACTACAAGCGCTTCGGCACCAGCATGCGCGGGCTGATGATCGAGCACGGCATGAAGGCGGACGACTTTCTCGCCTATGTGCACGAGATCGACCACTCGCCGCTGGAGCCGAACCCGGCGCTCGGCGCCGCGATCGAGCGCCTGCCCGGGCGCAAGCTGATCCTCACCAACGGCACCCGAAGCCACGCGGCCGCCGTGCTGGCCAAGCTCGAGATCGATCACTGCTTCGAGGACGTGTTCGACATCGTCGCAGGCGAGCTGTCGCCGAAGCCGTTCCCCGAGGTCTACGACAAGTTCCTGTCCCGCCACGGCGTCGACCCGACCAAGGCGGCGCTGTTCGAGGATCTGGCCCGCAACCTCGCGGTGCCCCATACGCTCGGCATGGTCACGGTGCTGGTGGTGCCGGAGAAGACCCGCGAGGTGTTCCGCGAATATTGGGAGCTGGAAGGCCACGACGCCGACCATGTCGACCACGTCACCGACGACCTCACCGGCTTCCTGCAGCGGCTGCCGTAGCGCGGCTCACCCGACCGGCCGACCTGCGCGGCGCGCCGGTCCCGCGCCCTTGACAGACGGCCGGCCTGCCCCGACAAGGCGGCCGCCATTGCGATTTTTCGAGGATTGCCGCATGTCGCATGCAGATCTCGCCAAGACCATCGACGAGGCGTTCGAGCGCCGCGCCGAGTTCGGCCCGGACACCACGGGCGCGGTGCGCGACGCCGTCGACCGGGCGCTGCGCCTGCTCGACTGCGGCGAGGCGCGGGTCGCGGAAAAGCAGGCCGACGGCGCCTGGCGGGTCAACCAGTGGCTGAAGAAGGCGGTCCTGCTCTCGTTCCGGCTCAATGACATGGCCGTCATCCCGGGCGGTCCCGGCGCGGCGGTGTGGTGGGACAAGGTGCCGTCCAAGTTCGACGGCTGGAGCGAGACGCAGTTCCGCGCCGCCGGCTTTCGCGCGGTTCCCGGGTGTGTCGTCAGGCGCTCGGCCTACATCGCGCCGAACGTCGTGCTGATGCCGTCCTTCGTCAATCTCGGCGCCCATGTCGACACCGGCACCATGATCGACACCTGGGCGACGGTCGGCTCCTGCGCGCAGATCGGGAAGAACTGCCACATCTCGGGCGGCGCCGGCATCGGCGGCGTGCTGGAGCCGCTGCAGGCCGGCCCGGTGATCATCGAGGACGACTGCTTCATCGGCGCCCGCGCCGAGGTCGCCGAGGGCGTGATCGTGCGCCAGGGCTCGGTGCTCTCGATGGGCGTCTATCTCGGCGCCTCGACCAAGATCGTCGACCGGGCGACCGGGGAGGTGTTCATGGGCGAGGTGCCGCCCTATTCGGTCGTGGTGTCGGGCACCATGCCGGGCAAGCCGTTCCCGGACGGCACGCCGGGCCCGGGCCTCTACTGCGCCGTGATCGTCAAGCGCGTCGACGAGAAGACCCGCTCGAAGACCTCGATCAACGAGCTTTTGCGGGACTGATGCCGCGGCCTCTGCCGCAGGCGCAGTGGGGGACGACATGAGCTGGCATGACGTCCTGTTCGGGTTCGACGGCCGCATCGGCCGCAAGACCTTCTGGATCGCCCTGGTCGCCGTGATGGCCGTGGAGCTCGTCTGCCACGTGATCGCCGGCGCCATCGAGGGCGAGCGGCTCACCTCGATCGTCAGCCTCGCCTTCAGCTATCCCGAGTTCGCCATCATGGCGAAGCGCGGCCACGACCGCGGCATGCCGACCGCGATTCCCGCCGCGTTCTTCGGGATCAGCGTCGTCATCGACTTCCTGTTCGTGATCGGCGCCGCCGGCTCCTCGGAGGAGCCGAGCGCGCTCCTCTTGATGCTCACCGTACCGTGGCTGGTCTTCGCCCTCGCCCTGATCGTCGACCTCGGCTTCCGGCCCGGCACGCCGGGGCCGAACCGCTGGGGACCGGTGCCGGCGAGCGGTCGGCCGCGCGGCAACGGGCGGGCGGAGTGACACCATGCCGGCCGACGTCGTCGCCATCGCCCAGAGTCTCCTGCGCTGCCCGTCGGTGACGCCGGCGGAAGGCGGTGCGCTCGCCTACGTGGCCGAGGTTCTGTCGCGCGCCGGGTTCACGGTCGAGCGGCCGGTGTTCTCCGAGCCCGGCCATGCGGACGTCGAGAATCTCTATGCCCGCATCGGCAGCGGCGGGCCGCATCTCGTCTTCGCCGGCCACACCGACGTGGTGCCGCCCGGCGACGAGTCGCGGTGGACGTATCCACCGTTCGGCGGCGCGTTGGCGGACGGCGTGCTCTACGGCCGCGGCGCCGTCGACATGAAGGGCGCGGTCGCCTGCGCGCTCGCCGCGGCGCTCGATCATCTCGCCGCGAACGGCGGCCGGCCGAAGGGCACGCTGTCCTTCCTGCTCACCGGCGACGAGGAGGGCGTCGCCGTCAACGGCACCGTGAAGCTCCTGAAATGGGCGGCGGAGCGCGGCGAGACATTCGATCACTGCATCCTGGGCGAACCGACCAACCCGGACGCGCTCGGCGACATGATAAAAATCGGGCGGCGCGGCTCGCAGAACGGCACCCTGGTCGTCACCGGCACGCCGGGCCACGTCGCCTATCCGCATCTCGCCGACAATCCAGTGCGCCACGTCGTGCGCATGATCGCGGCGCTGCTCGCCGAGCCGCTCGACGCCGGCACGGATCACTTCGACCCGTCCAATCTCGAGTTCACATCGATCGACGTCGGCAACAAGACCGTCAACGTGATCCCGGCCGAGGCGCGGGCGCGCTTCAACATCCGCTTCAACGATCTGCACACGCAAGCGACGCTGCGCGATCTGATCGAGACTCGCGCCACGGCCGCCGCACAGGGCGCGCGGTTCCGCGTCGACTGGGAGCCGTCCAACGCCGATGCGTTCCTCACCGCGCCGGGGCCGTTCGTGACGCTCGTCGGCGACGCGATCACGTCGGTCACCGGGCGCGCTGCAAAACTCTCGACCTCGGGCGGCACGTCGGACGCGCGGTTCATCAAGAACTATTGTCCGGTGGTCGAGTTCGGCCTGGTCAACGCCTCGATGCACGGCATCGACGAGCGCGTGCCGGTGGCGGACCTCCTCGCGCTCACCGCCGTCTACCGCGAGATTTTTTCCCGCTACTTCGGCTGAGGCGCGGCGCGTCGCGCGGTCCGGCGCAGGCGTCACGGACGCAGGCGCGCAAGAAGCGGTGCGCCGGGTCGGCGTCCATGCGCGGATGCCAGAGCATCGACACGGAGAACTCCGGCACCCGGACCGGCAGCGCGAAGCTGTGCATGCCGTCGCGCAGCGTGCCGGTGTGGCGCTCGGGCACGCTGGCGATCAGGTCGGAGGCGCGGGCCAGCGCCAGCGCGGTGGCGAAGCCGCCGACGATCGTCGCGACGTCGAGCGCCAGCCCCAGCGGCTCCAGCGCCTCGTCGATCGGTCCCTTCCCGAGGCCCTGCCGCGAGAACAGGATGTGGCGGCCGGCGGCGTAGCGCGCCGGCGTGATCGCGCCGCGGCACAGCGGATGGCCCTTCCGCACCACGCCGATGAAGCGGTCGCGGAACAGCGTCTGGACGCGCAGCTCCGGCCCCGTCGTCGCAGCGACGACGCCGGTCTCCAGATCGACGGTGCCGTCGCGCAGCAGCGCGCTGTCGCGGTCGGCCTTCGGGATGAAGCGCAGCCGCACCCCCGGCGCCTGCGCGCCGATCCGGGCGACCAGATCGGGACCGAAATTGTCGACGAAGCCGTCGCTGGTCCGCAGCGTGAAGGTCCGCGTCACGGTGGCGAGATCGACCGCCTCGGCCGGACGCAGCACCGCCTCCGCCTCCTGCACCAGCGGCCCGATCCGTTCGCGCAGCGCGACCGCCCGCGGGGTCGGCACCAAGCCGCGGCCGGCCCGCACCAGCAGCGGATCGCCGGTCGCGGCGCGCAGCCGCGCCAGCGCTCGGCTCATCGCCGACGGGCTGAGCCGCAGCCGCTTCGCGGCGCGGGCGACGCTGCCCTCGGCGAGCAGCACGTCGAGCGTGACGAGGAGATTGAGATCGGGGCGGGCCATGCGTCGAGCCTAGCACGGATCGCGCCATATGTGGCGTCTCGCGCACGAATAACATGCAGAGCATGCGCGTTCCGCCATGTCTCCGCGACCCTTAGGTTGGGGGGATCGCGGCCGCGTTGCCGCCACCCCCCGGAGATCGTGATGACACAGGTCGCGCTCGACCAGACTGCCGCCGTCGCCGTTCCGGCCGAAGCCGAGCGGCCCGCCGCGCCGCGCGGGGCGCTCGCGGCGCTGTCGCTGTCGATGCTGCTGGCCGCGCTCGGGGCCGGCGCAGCGAACGTCGCGCTGCCGACGCTCGTCGCCGCGTTCGGCGCCTCCTTCGCGGCGGTCCAGTGGGTCGTGCTCGGCTATTTGCTCGCCGTCACCACGCTGATCGTGATCGCCGGCCGGCTCGGCGACGCGATCGGGCGCCGTCGCGTGCTGCTCGGTGGGCTCGCCTTGTTCACCGTGGCCTCGGTGCTCGCCGGGGTCGCGCCCTCGCTCGGCCTGCTGATCGCCGCCCGGATCGTTCAGGGCATCGGGGCCGCCGTGCTGATGGCGCTCACCCTCGCTGCGGTCGCCGACACGGTGCCGAAGGAGCGGATCGGCAGCGCCATGGGGCTGCTCGGCACCATGTCGGCGGTCGGCACGGCGCTCGGTCCGTCGCTCGGCGGGATCCTGATCACGAGCTTCGGCTGGCGCGTGCTCTTCCTCGTCAACCTGCCGCTCGGCCTCGTCGCGATGCTGCTCGCGGCGCGCCACCTGCCAGCCGACCGCTCAACCGCGAAGGTCGACAGCGCGGCGTTCGACGTCGCCGGCACGCTGCTGCTCGCCGTGACGCTTGCGGCCTATGCGCTCGCAGTGACGCTCGGGCGCGGCCCGCTCGGGGCGCTCGCGCCGGGTCTGCTGGCCGCGGCGGCCGTCGGCCTCGTCGCGTTCGTAGCGGTCGAGCGACGGGCGGCCTCGCCGCTGATCCGGCCCGCGCTCCTCGCCGATCCGCGGCTCGGCGCTGCGCTGTTCGGCAATGCCGTGGTCTCGACCGTGATGATGGCGACCCTGGTGGTCGGTCCGTTCCAGCTCGCCCGCGTGTTCGGGCTCGATCCGGCGCCGATCGGCCTGGTGCTGGCGGTCGGGCCGCTGGTCGCGGCGGCGACGGGCGTGCCGGCCGGCCGTCTGGTCGACCGGGCCGGAGCGACGCGCACGACGCTCGCCGGCCTTCTCGCCGTGGCGGTCGGTGCGGCGCTCCTCGCGGCCATGCCGGTGCGGCTCGGCATCGGCGGCTACGTCGCGGCGATCGCGGTCGCCACCGCCGGCTACGCGCTGTTCCAGGCGGCCAACAACACCGCCGTCCTGGCCGCGGTGACGGCCGACCAGCGCGGCGTCGTCTCCGGCATGCTCAACCTGTCGCGCAATCTCGGCCTCGTCACCGGCGCGTCCGCCATGGGGGCCGTGTTCGCGGCCGCAACCGGCGCGCCCGAGATCGCCACGGCGCCGCCCGCGGCGGTCGCGCTCGGGTTCCGCGTCACCTTCCTGGTCGGCGCCGGGCTGGCCGCGCTGGCGCTGATCGGCATGGCCGCGGTCGGCCGCATCGCGCGCGGCGCGGCGCCGGACTGAGGCGACGGGTGTGAGCTACGCGCGTCAATACTCCACGGCGACCAGATAAAGGCCGTCGGGCGGGGCGACCGGGCCGCAGGCGGCGCGGTCGCGCGCGGTCAGGGCGGCGGAGAGATCGTCGCCGCTCCAGCGGCCGTCGCCGACCATCACCAGCGAGCCGACCATCGAGCGCACCTGATGATGCAGGAACGAGCGCGCCACCGCCGTGATCAGGATGTCGTCGCCGGAGCGGTCGACGTCGAGCCGGTCGAGCGTCTTCTCGGGCGATTGCGCCTGGCACTCGGCCGCCCGGAACGTGGTGAAGTCGTGCCGGCCGACGAGCCGCTGCGCCGCCGCGTGCATGGCCGGCACGTCGAGCGCCTTCGGCACCCGGAAGGCGCGACCCTCGTCGAGCGCCAGCGGCGCCCGGCGGTTGACGATGCGATACATGTAGTGGCGCCGGGTCGCCGAGAAACGCGCGTCGAAGTCGTCGGCCGCGTCCTCGGCCATGAGCACCGCGACCGGATGCGGCCGCAGATGGGCGTTCGCCGCGTCCCGCACCGTGTCGGTGTCGAAGCGCTTCGCCAGATCGACATGGGCGACCTGGCCGAGCGCGTGGACGCCGGCGTCGGTGCGGCCGGCGCCCTTCACGGTCACGGGCTCGCCCGCGAAGGCGGCGAACGCCTCCTCCAGCACGCCCTGCACCGAGACGCCGTTCTGCTGGACCTGCCAGCCGACGAAGGGCGCGCCGTTGTATTCGATGGTCAGCTTGTAACGCGGCATGATGTGTCTTCCCTCACGCGAGCACGGTGCCGGGTTCGACCGCAGTGCCGCGCAGAAACTCGTCCGCCGTCATCGGCTGGCGACCGGCCCGCTGGAGCTGCAGGATGCGCACGGCCCCGTCGCCGCAGGCGATCGTGAGCCGGTGATCCAGCACGGTGCCGGGCCGCCCCGAGCCTTCGCCGCGCGTCGTGCGCAGCACCTTGATGCGGGCCGGCCCCTTCGCCTCGGGCAGCTCGAACCAGGCGCCCGGAAACGGTGACAGGCCACGGGCGTGGTCGTGCACGGCCGTCCACGGTTTCGTCCAGTCGATGCGGGTCTCCGCCTTCTCGATCTTGGCCGCGTAGGTGACGCCCGCGTCGGCCTGCGGGGTCAGCGCGAGGGTGCCGCGCTCCAGCGCCGCGAGCGCACGCGCCATCAGGTCGGCGCCGAGCCGGGCGAGTGCGTCGTGCAGGTCGCCGGCCGTCATGTCGGGCGCGATCGCGAGCCGCTCGGCCATGGCGACCGGGCCGGTGTCGAGACCCTCCTCCATGCGCATCACCATCACGGCGGTCTCGGCGTCGCCCGCCATCACGGCGCGGTTGATCGGGGCGGCGCCGCGCCAGCGCGGCAGCGCCGAAGCGTGCAGGTTGAAGCAACCGAGCCGCGGCGCGTCGAGCACCGGCTTGGGCAGGATCAAGCCGTAGGCGACCACCACGGCGGCGTCGGCCTCGTGCGCCCGGAACGCCGCCTGCGCGTCCTCGCTGCGCAGCGTCTTCGGCGTCAGCACCGGAATCGCGAGCCGGCGCGCCTCCTCCTCGATCGGGGTCGGCTGCAGCGCCATGCCGCGGCCGGCCGGCTTTGGCGCGCGCGTGTAGACGGCGACGACCTCGTGGCCGCGGCCGACGATCTCGAGGAAGGTCGGCACGGCGAAGTCCGGCGTGCCCATGAAGACGAGGCGGAGCGGCATGACGAGCCCGAATCGCCGGAACGGCGCGCCGCGACCGTAGTCGAACGGGATGCCGCAAGCCAAGCCGTGCCGACACTATTCGGTAACCATCGGCGCGTGCCGGCATATCGTCCGGTTCACGACCCGGAACGTCCCTTAGTTGTCGGCGCTTTTTGGGACGGGCTATGGTTTGCTGGGGACGTGGCCCGCGACCGCGGTGGCGTGCCGGCCGTCGTGCACGGCCCTGGTCGCACCCGGGCGGCATTCAGGACAGGACCACATGCCTGCCGAGACCCTGACCTTCCGGACGCTGAGCGGCAGCGCCATGGACCGGCGCCCGATCGACCTGCGCGCCGTCGTGATCGCGGTGTGGACCAGCCGCGACCCGACCGGACGCGACCTGCGCGTCGCCGAGATGGAGGCGCTCGGGATTCCGCGCCCGCCTTCGACCCCGCAGTTCCGGCGGATCTCCACCCATCGGCTGACCTCGGCGGACGCCATCGAGGTGGTGGGGGCAGAGTCGTCGGGCGAGGTCGAGGTGGTGCTGGTGCGCGACGTCCGCGGCCTGTGGGTCGGGGTCGGCTCCGACCATACCGATCGCCGCATGGAGCGCAGCGAGCCGCATGTGGCGAAGCAGATGTGCGACAAGCCGATCGCCCCGGATCTGTGGGCCTTCGACGACGTCGCCGACCACTGGGACGCGCTGATCCTGCGCTCCTGGATCGTCGAGCACGGCGAGACGCGGCTCTATCAGGAAGGCAGCGTCGCCGCGATCCTGCCGCCCGGCGAGCTGATGCGCGCCTTCGCGGGGCGCGAGGATCTGCCCGAGGGCACGGCGCTCTACTGCGGCACCTTCGCGGCGATCGGCGGCATCCGCCCGTCGTCGCGCTTCGCCTACGAGCTGTTCGATCCGCAGCGCGAGCGGCGCATCGTCCACGCCTACGACGTCGTCGCGCTGCCGGCCGGGATCTGACGATGCCGATGCGGCGGCCGGAGTCTCTCGTCGGCGTGATGGTGGTCGTCCTGATCGCGGCGGCGATCGCGGGAGCGGGCTCGACCGCGCCGGCCGCGGCCCAGTCGCCGTCCGTCCCCTCGGCCGGACTGCCGGATGGCTTCGTGCGGCTGCGCGAGCGCGATCCCTCGATTCGCCAGGACATGCGGTATGCCGGGCCGTTCAACTTCACCGGACGGCGCGTGCCGGGCTATCTGGCCGGCGAATGCATCCTGCTGCGGCCGGTCGCCGAGGCGCTCGCCCGCGCCCAGGCGCGCCTGCTGGCCGACGGCTATTCGCTGAAGGTGTACGACTGCTACCGGCCCGAGCGGGCGGTGCGGGCCTTCGTCGAGTGGGCGCAGAGCCCCGAGCCCGACCGCATGGCGCCGATCTTCTCGCCCGCCATCCACAAGTCGCAGCAGTTCGCGCTCGGCTACATCGCCAAGCGATCGCGCCACTCGCTCGGCATCGCCGTCGATGTCGGCCTGGTGCGGGCCGACGAGCCCGACCTGCCGACGCCGCGCGACGCCGGCCCGTGCGACGGTCCCTTCGCGCAGCGGGCGCGCGAGTCGAGCCTCGACATGGGCACGGCCTTCGACTGCTCGGCCCCGGCGAGCGCGACGGCCGCCCGCGTCGCACCGGCGGCGCGGGCGAATCGCGACCGGCTGGTCGGTGCGCTGGCGGCGGAAGGCTTCCGCAACTACCGGCTCGAGTGGTGGCACTTCGACTATGGCGGGCCGACACCGCCGCTGCGCGCGTGGGATTTTCCCGTGAAGTGAGAACTCGCCTTCGCGATCGCACGGCGGGCGGTCCGATGCCGCGACGGGTGATGGATACCGGCTTCGCCCGGCTCGCCCGCGTGATTAACCTTTCGGTAAGGGCCGACGAGAAAATACCGGGAGTTGAGTCGATTCCTCCACCTTCGCCGTCCAGAATAGGGCGATTGTCGGTGGGGACCACATGAAGGCGCGCGGACTCGTTCTGCCGTTCCATGCGCTGATCGCAGTCGCCGGAGCCCTGATCGGAATCGGGCTGCTGGCGATCGGCTTGACCGTCTGGGGACTCAGGTCGGACGCGATCCGCGTATCGGTGCGCGACTCGGAGAACATCGCCCTGCTGATCGGCGATCAGATCGCCGGAGCAGTGGAGCCGCTCGTCGACATCCTCGACGAGGTTCGCGAGCGCGCCGCCGCGGTGCGCATCGACAGCGAGGAGGCGTTCCGCCGCCACTTCGGCTCCGAGGCGGTGTTCCAGACGCTCAACGATCGCCTCCGCCGGCTGCCCGGTCGCGCCGTCATCACCATCACCAACCGCGACGGCGAGACCGTCAACACCACCCGGGCGTGGCCGCCGCTCGCGATGAATCTGGGCGACCGCGAGTACGTGACCCATTTCGGCGGCGAGCCGTCCGACTCGCTGTTCGTCAGCACGCCGCTGGTCAGCCGCGTCACCGGCGAGACCACGATCTACTTCAGCAAGGCCATCGTGAGCGATCGCGGCGAGTATCTCGGCGTCGTCACGGCCGGTTTCGAGATCGCCTATTTCGAGCGGATCTGGCGCTCGATCGCGAGCCTGACCGGCCGGACCTTCCTGCTCGTCCGCACCGACGGAACCATCCTGGCCCGCTTCCCGGATCCGCGCCGCTGGGCCGGCGAGCGGCTGCCGGCGACCTCGCCGTGGTACCGCGTGGTGGCGGACGGCGGGGGCTCGTTCCGGGGGGGCGGCTATTTCGATCCGGAGCGGCGCTGGGTCTCGGTGCAGCCGCTCGACCGCTTCCGGCTCGTCGTCGACATCGCCGTGTCGGAGAACCTGGTGCTCGAGGCGTGGCGCCGCCGCGCCGTGCTGATCGCGGTCGCCACCCTGCTCGCGGTGTTGTCCGCCGTGATGCTGCTGCGGGCCCTGATCGTCCAGTTCCGTCGGCTGACCCGCTCGGAGTCCTCGCTCGCCGCGACCTCGGCGGAGCTCAAGCAGGTCAATGCGCGGCTCGACACGGCGCTCAACAACATGTCGCAGGGCCTGTGCATGTTCGATCGCGAGCAGCGCCTGGTGATCTGCAACGAGCGCTATCTGCGCATGTACGGGCTGACGCCCTACGACGCGCCGCCCGGCATCACGCTCGAGCAGCTGCTCGCCCGCCGTCTCGCCGCCGGCACCTTCATGGGCGACATCACGGATTACCAGTCCCGCCTGCTCGACCGGCTCGGCGACGGCACCCGCATCTACATCCAGACCGAGCTGCCCGACGGCCGCATCGTCGCGGTGCTCAACCAGGCGACGCCGGACGGTGGCTGGGTCGCCACCCACGAGGACGTCACCGAACGCCAGCGCGCCGCCTGGCGCATCGCCCACATGGCGCGCCACGATGCGCTCACCGACCTCGCCAACCGGCTGCTGTTCAGCGAGCGCATGGACGAGGCCTTCACGCGGCTGCGCGACACGGGCGAAGGCTTCGCCCTGTTCATCTTCGATCTCGACCTGTTCAAGGCCGTCAACGATTCGCTCGGCCACCCGGTCGGCGACGCGCTGCTCAAGGCGGTCGCCGAGCGCCTGCGCAAGCACGTGCCGGAGGACTGCACGGTCGGTCGGCTCGGCGGCGACGAGTTCGCCATCCTGATGCCGGGCGGCGACGATCGCCGCGGTGCCGCCGCGCAGCTCGCCACGACGCTGCTCGAAGTCGTCGGCGCCCCCTACGACATCGACGGCAGCCGCATCGGCATCGGCATCAGCGCCGGCATCGCGCTCGCGCCGGAGGACGGCGACGACACCTCGACGCTGCTCAAGAACGCCGACCTCGCGCTCTACCGCGCCAAGGCGGCGGGCCGGCACTGCATCCGCTTCTTCGAGATGGAGATGGATGCGCAGGCCCGCATGCAACACGTGCTGGAGATCGACCTGCGCAACGCGCTCGCCCGCGGCGAGCTCGACGTCCACTATCAGGTCATCGTCGACGTCGGCTCCCGCATGCCCTGCAGCGTCGAGGCGCTGGTGCGCTGGCAGCATCCCGTCTTCGGGCCGTTGTCGCCGGACCGCTTCATCCCGATCGCCGAGGACACCGGGATGATCATGGCGATCGGCGAGTGGATCCTGCGCCGCGCCTGCACGGACGCGATGGCGTGGCCGGCGCACATCAAGGTCGCCGTCAATCTCTCGCCCGTGCAGTTCCGCGATCCGGGCCTGGTGCCGACCGTGCGCGGCATCCTCGCGACCGCCGGCCTGCCGCCGGCGCGGCTGGAGATCGAGATCACCGAATCGGTGCTGCTGCAGAAGAACACCGCCATCACGGGCATGCTCACCGAGCTCGCCGGGCTGGGCATCAACATCGTGCTCGACGATTTCGGAGTCGGCTACTCGTCGCTCAGCTATCTGCGCCAGTTCCCGTTCTCGAAGATCAAGATCGACCGCGGCTTCGTGAGCGAGATGACGCAGCGCACCGACTGCGCCACCATCGTCAGCGCCGTCACCGGGCTCGCTCATGCCCTCGACATGCAGACCACGGCCGAGGGCGTCGAGACGTGGGAGCAGTTCCGCCTCGTCCAGGCGGCCGGCTGCAGCCAAGCCCAGGGCTATCTGTTCAGCAAGCCGCAGCCGGCCGACTGCATCGACTTCTCGCGGCGCGGCAACGGCGAGCGCAGCAACCACGGCTGAGCGTTTCGCGATCCGAGATCGCGCGGCCGCGCGCGACGCCTGACGAGCCAGCCGCTGACAAGCGCGACACGACGCGTTAGAACAAGCGACAGCGCCGGCGACCTTCGGATCGTCGGCGACCCGCCTCGCGTCGGTTCCGTCCGCATCCGTCCCATCTCCCTCATCGTCAGGATCTCGTCATGCAGGATTCGCGCACGCCGGTCGGCCTGATCGGCCTCGGTCTCATCGGCACGGCGCTGGCGCAGCGTCTGCTCGGCGCCGGCTTCGCCGTGGTCGGCACCGACATCGCGGCCGATGCCCGCGCCCGCCTCGCCGGGCTGGGCGGCACCGCGGTCGACACGGTCGCGGAGATCGCGCGGCGCTGCGAGCGTGTACTGATCGCGGTGTTCAACAGCGATCAGGTCGAGAGCGTGATCGAAGGCGAGGGCGGGATCCTGTCGGTCGATCCGGCGTCGCGCCGCACGACCCTCGTCCTCAACTTCGCGACCTGCGATCCCGACCGCATGGTGGCGCTCGCGGCGCGGCTCGCGCCGTCCGGGCTCGGCTTCCTGGAGACGCCGCTGTCCGGCGCGAGCGATCAGGTCGCGCGCGGCGAGGCGGTGTGCCTGGTCGGCGGCGAGCCGGCGGCGCTCGACGCGGCGCGCGATATCGTCGCGGCGGTCTGCGCCAAGTCCTTCCATCTCGGCCCGGTCGGCAACGGTGCCAAGGCGAAGCTCGCCACCAACCTGATTCTCGGCCTCAACCGCGCGGCGCTCGCCGAAGGGCTCGTCTACGCCGATCTGCTCGGCCTGCCGCTCGACGCCTTCTTCGAGGCGGCGCGCAACTCCGCCGCCTACTCGCAGGCCATGGATGTCAAGGGCCGCAAGATGATCGCGCGCGACTTCGCCACCGCCGGCAAGGTGTCGCAGTCGGCGAAGGACTTCGCCTTGATCCTCGGCACGGCGCGCGAGCACGGCCAGGCGCTGCCCTTCGCGGCCGCCTATGCCGAGGCGATGGCCGGCTGCATCGCGGCCGGCGAGGGCGACTGGGACAACTCGGCCATCATCGAGCACGTCCGCCGCCAACGCACGCGAGGGGTGAAGCGCCACGATCGCTGACGCATCCTGCTGAGTTGACGAGCCCCTCCGCCGCGTGTCCCGGCCAAGGCGCAGCGGGCCGAAGGCCCGAGGCGCCGCAGAGCCGGGACCCAGGGCCGCACGGCAATCGCATCGCCTCATGGCTCCTGGGTCCCGGCTCGCGGTGCGACGCACCGCGTCCGGGACACGAAGCCGCGTCCAGCCGTTCGGTCTGCGCACGCCTCTGATCCTGGCATTGCGCTTGCACGAATCTCGTGCTGACAAGGCATGTGCATGACAAGGCATCCGGCGCAGGCCGGCAGCACGAGGGGGAGCCCGTGGCGGAGACCGTCGTCGACATCGTGACCGCGCATCGCAGCGGTCGCGCCGATCCGGCCGAGACGGTCGCGCGCGCCTATGCGCGGGCCCGCGCCTACGACGATCCCGCCCTGTTCATCACGCTGCGCGACGAGGCCGAGGCGATCGCCGAGGCGCGCGCGGTCGCGTCGCAAGGCCCGGCCGGCAAGCCGCTCTACGGCGTGCCGATCGCCGTGAAGGACAACATCGACGTCGCCGGCCTGCCGACCACGGCGGCCTGTCCGGGCTTCGCCTACATGCCCACGCGGGACGCGACCGCGGTGGCGCGGCTGCGCGCCGCCGGCGCCATCGTGATCGGCAAGACCAATCTCGATCAGTTCGCCACCGGCCTCGTCGGCGTGCGCTCGCCCTACGGCACGCCGCGCAACCCGCACGATCCGGCGCTGGTGCCCGGCGGCTCGTCCTCGGGCTCCGCCGTCGCGGTCGCCGCCGGCATCGTGCCCCTGGCGCTCGGCACCGACACGGCCGGCTCCGGCCGCGTGCCGGCCGGGCTCAACAACATCGTCGGGCTGAAGCCGAGCCTCGGCCTCGTGCCGGCGACCGGCGTCGTCCCGGCCTGCCGCTCGCTCGACACGATCTCGGTGTTCGCGCTGACCACCGACGACGCCCATCTGGCGCTCGCCGCGATGGCCGGCCCGGATCCGGCGGACGCCTTTACGCGCAGCTTTCCGGCCGTGGCGCTCGGCCCGCTGGCGACGGGGTTGCGCATCGGCGTGCCGCGCCACGCCGACCGCATCTTCTTCGGCGACGGACGGGCCGAGACGGCGTTCCTGCGGGCGCTGGAGATCGCCACCGAGCTCGGCGCCACGCTGGTCGATCTCGACATGACGCCGTTCTACGCGACGGCGCGCCTGCTCTACGAGGGCCCGTGGGTCGCCGAGCGCTTCGCCGCGGTCGGCGAGTTCATGGCGACGCATCCCGACGACGTGCATCCGGTGACCAGCGAGATCGTGCTGGGCGGCAGCCGGCCGACCGCCGTCGACGCCTTCCAGGCCTTCTACAAGCTGCAGGAGCTGCGCGTGCGGGCGCGCGAGACGCTCGCGCATGTCGACCTGCTGATGGTGCCGACCGCGCCGGCCGCCTACACGGTGGCGGAGCTCGAGGCCGAGCCGATCCTCTTCAACAGCCGGCTCGGCACCTACACCAACTTCGTCAATCTGCTCGACATGGCGGGGCTTGCCGTGCCGGCGACCATCGCCGCGGACGGCACGCCGTTCGGCGTCACGCTGCTCGCGCCGGCGGGCCGCGACGCGGCGCTGGCGTCGCTCGGTCGCGTGCTGCACGCGAAAACCGGCCTGCCGCTGGGCGCGCTCGGAGTGCCGCAGCCCGACCTGCCGCCGCTCGCGCCGGCACCGCGGGAGGGCGAGGTCGTGCTGGCCGCGGTCGGCGCGCATCTCACCGGTCTGCCGCTCAATCACGAGCTGACCGGGCTCGGCGGTCGTTATCTGGAGACCACGCGGACCGCCGCCGACTATCGCCTGTTCGCGCTGCCCGGCACGACGCCGCCGAAGCCGGGGCTCCTGCGCGTCGCCGCGGGCTCGGGCGGGCCCATCGAGGTGGAGCTGTGGGCGCTGTCGGCCGAGAGCTTCGGCCGCTTCGTCGCCGCGGTGCCGTCACCGCTGTCGATCGGCAACGCGACGCTGGCGGATGGTCGCGTGGTGAAGTGCTTCCTGGTCGAGGCCGAGGCGGTCGCCGGCGCCCGCGACATCACGGCGTCGGGTGGGTGGCGCGCGTTCCTCGCGAAAGGGGCGGCTCCGGCGTGAGCACGCCGCGCGTGTCGGCGTAGACGCCGTACTCCTCGCACACCGTCATGATGTGGGCCTGCATGGCGCGGACGGCGCCGTCGCGGTCGCCGCGCAGGATCGCCTGCACGACGCGGTCGTGCTCGCCGTGTGATTTGGCGAGCCGGCCGAGATTGCGGAACTGGGCGCGGCGGAACGGCTGCAGCCGCGCCCGCGTCGCCACCGTGATCTCGGTCAGATAGGCGTTGTGGGCGCCGGCATAGACGGCGCCGTGAAAGACCTCGTTCGCCTCGTGGAAGCGCTGCGGATCGCCGAGCCGGACGAGCGCGCGCAGGTCCTCGTGCACGCCCTCGAGCGCGCGCCGCTCGGCCCCCGTCATGCGCTCGGCGGCGAAGCCGGCGCACAGGGCCTCGAGCTCGGCCATCACCTCGAACATGCCGACCACCTGGGCGTCGCTCGGCCGCGCCACCACGGCGCCGCGATGCGGCCGCGAGTCGACCAGGCCGCTCGCCGCGAGCTGGCGGATCGCCTCGCGCACCGGCGTGCGCGACACCTTGAATCGGCGCGCGAGCTCGCTCTCGTCGAGCGCGGTGCCGGGCTGGAGCGCGCCGCGTACGATCTCGTCGGCGAGCTGCAATCGCAGCTCCTCGGCGAGCGTGCGCCGCCCGGTGTCGGTGCTGCTCATCGCGACGGGATCTCCTCGGCGAAGTGACAGGCGACCTCGCGGTCGCCGAAGCGGCGCAGCGCCGGCATCGCGGTCGTGCAGCGGTCGGTGCCCTTCGGGCAGCGGCCGTAGAAGCGGCAGACGGCCGGATCCGGATCGATCGGCGAGCGTGGCTCGCCCTGCAGCCGGATGCGCCCGGCGCCGCGATCGTGCAGGCTCGGCGCGGCGTCGACGAGCGCGCGCGTGTAGGGATGCAGCGGGTTCGCGAAGACCTCGCGGGCCGGGCCGGACTCGACGATCTTGCCGAGATACATGACCAGCACGCGGTCGCAGATCAGCCGCACCACGCCGAGATCGTGCGAGACGAACAGATAGCTCATGCCGAGATCGGCCTTGAGCGTCTCCAGGAGCTGCAGGATCACGACCTGCACCGAGACGTCGAGCGCCGCGGTCGGCTCGTCGAGCACCAGGAGGTCGGGCTCGACCGCGACGGCGCGGGCGATGCCGACGCGGGCGCGCTGGCCGCCCGAGAGCTGATGCGGAAACCGCGTCAGCAGCGCGCGCGGCAGCCCGCACTGGTCGGCGGCGCGCTCGACCTTCGCGGTGAGGGCCGCGCCCTTCAGGCCGCGCAACCGGCGCAGCGGGTCGGCGATCGCCGCGAAGGCCGTGAAGCGCGGATTGATGCTCTCGCCGGCATCCTGAAACACCATCTGGATGCGGCCGCGGTCGGGATCCTTGGCGAAGCGCCGCGCCGGGGTGAGAGACAGCTCGCGCCCGGCGAGCCGCACGATGCCGCCCGACGGATCGAGCAGACGGGTCAGCACGCGCACCAGCGTGGACTTGCCGCAGCCGGATTCGCCGACCAGCCCGACCGTCTCGCCTTTCCTGATCACGAAGCTCACGTCGTCCACGGCGTGAACGTGGGGCAGGTGGACGGGGCCGCCCTTCATGCGGCGGCGCAGCCGGCCGAGCGGGCCGATCGTGCCGCTCACCGGGAACCGCTTCTCCAGCTCGGCGACGTCGAGCAGCGGCATGTCCGCGGGCGGGGCGTCGTGGATGGTGGCGGCATGCTCGGTCACGGCGAGGGGCGCGGTCATGACAGCGGGTTCCGGCAGGCGACGACGTGCTCGGGGATCGCGAGGGCGGGCGGCAGCGCGGCGTCGCAGTCGGCGAGGCGCCGCGGGCAGCGCTCCGCATAGCGGCAGGCCGGCAGGTCGAGCCGGCGCAGATCCGGCAGCGCGCCCGGAATGGAGGCGAGATCGCGCAGGCTCGTCGCCGCGTCGGGCGTCGCGGCGATCAGCTCGGCCGTGTAGGGATGGCGCGGCCGCGCGAACAGTTCTTGGGTCGCCGCGTTCTCGACGACGTGGCCCGCATGCATGACGACGATCCGGTCGGCGCGCTGGGCGGCGAGCGCCAGATCGTGGGTGATGAAGATCGTCGCCATGCCGATGTCACGGGCGAGATCGCCGATCAGATCCATGATCACGGCCTGGGTGGTCACGTCGAGCCCGGTGGTCGGCTCGTCGGCGATCAGCACCGAAGGCTTCGCCGCGAGCGCGATGGCGATCATCACGCGCTGGCACATGCCGCCCGACATCTCGAACGGATAGGCCTTCGCACGCCGCCCCGGATCCGTGATACCGACCGCGCGCAGGAGCTCGACGGCGCGCTCCGGCGCCTCGCGGCGCGGCACGTTGGCGTGGCGGATCAGCACGTCGGCGATCTGCCGGCCGACCGGACGGATGGGGTTGAGGGCCGTGCGCGGGTTCTGGAAGATCATAGCGATCTCGCGCCCGCGCACCGCGGCCACCTCGTCGGCGGTCGCGGCGAGCAGATCGAGGCCGCCCAGCATGGCGCGTCCCGACGTGATCTGTCCGGCCGGATCGAGAATCCCCATCACGGCATAGGCCGTCACCGACTTGCCGGAGCCCGACTCGCCGACGATCGCCAGCGTCTCGCCCTTGGGCACCGCGAAGCTGACCCGCTCCAGCGCCCGCACCGTGCCGGAGCGCGTGCGGAACGCGACGGAGAGATCTTCGACCAGAAGGGCAGGAGCCGCCGTCATGTTCGCCTCCGCGGATCGACGATGTCGCGCAGGCCGTCGCCGAGCAGGTTGAAGCAGAACACGGCGATCATCAGCGCGAGGCCGGGGAAGAAGGCGATCCACCATTCGCCCGAGACGATGAAGGCGGCGCCCTCGGCGACCATGATGCCCCACTCGGGCGTCGGCGGGCGCACGCCGAGGCCGATGAAGGAGAGGCCGGCCGCGTTGAGGATCGCGTAGCCCATGGTGAGCGACATCTGCACGACCAGAATCGGAATCACGTTGGGCAGGATCTGGAGGACGAGGATTCGCCACTCGCCGTTGCCGGACAGCCGGGCGGCTTCCACGAATCCCGCCTCGCGCCGGACATTCGCCTCGGCGCGCGCGACACGCGCGTACAGAGGAAAATTCACGATCGCGGTGGCGATGACGATGTTCTGCACCGTGTTGCCGAGCGCCGCGACGATGCCCATGGCGAGGACGAACAGCGGGAACGCCATGATGGTGTCGGCGATGCGGCCGACGATTCGGTCGGTCCAGCCGCCGAAGAAGCCGGCCGCGACGCCGGCGAGCCCGCCCATGCAGAACACCAGCACGACCGAGGCGACCGCGATACCGAAGTCGAGCCGGGTCGCGACGATCACGCGCGAGAAGATGTCGCGCCCGAGCTGATCGGTGCCGAACCAGAACCGTGCGGAGGGCGGCTGCAGCGCCATCGCGGTGTTGGAGGCGAGCGGATCGTGCGGCACCAGGAACGGCCCGAACAGCGCGGTGAGGACGATGGCGACGAACAGCCCGAAGGCGAGCCCGGTGACCGGGTTCTCGGAGACGACATAGCGGGCATGACGCAGCGTGGCGACGAGGGCGGTCATGGGTTGCGCCTCGTGCTCAGCGAGAGGGTCATCGATCGGCCTGTCCCGGCCTCATGGTGAGGAGCGCTCCGCAAGAGCGCGTCTCGAACCATGGGCCGCCCCCGCCCTTCGAGACGCGGCCTGCGGCCGCTCCTCAGGACGAGGGCGGAGGAAGGCCCGGCCATGACGAATCCGGGGGCGTTCATGCGTCCATCCTCGCGCGGGGGTCGATCAGGCCGTAGAGGAGGTCGATCGCCAGATTGAGGGCGACGTAGAGCACCGCCATGGTGAGCACGAAGCCCTGGACGGGCGCGAAGTCCGAGGCGATCAGCGCCTCGACCGCGAAGGAGCCGATGCCGGGCCAGGCGAACACTTTTTCCACCAGCACGTTGGCGCCGAGCAGGAACGAGAACACCATGCCGAGCGTGGTGATCACGGGCAGCATGGCGTTGCGGAACGCGTAGGTGACGACCACCGTGTAGGAGGCGAGGCCGCAGGCGCGCGCCGTCCGCACGAAGTCGGAGGAGAGCACGGCGAGCATCGAGGCGCGCGTCATGCGGGCGATCGGCGCGAGGGCGAAGATGCCGAGCGTCAGGGCCGGCAGCGCGAGCTGCTTCAGGCTGGCCCAGAAGGTCGGAACATCGCCGGTCAGGAGACTGTCGATCAGATAGAAGCCCGTCACGGTCGGCGGCGGGCTGTCGAACACGCCGAGCCGGCCGAGCGGCGCCGGCGCCCAGCCGAGCAGATAATAGAACACATAGACCAGGATCAGCCCGGTGAAGAACACCGGCAGCGACACGCCCGCCGTGGTGACGATGCGGCAGGCGTGGTCGATCATCGAGCCGGGCTTGGTCGCCGCGAGAATGCCGAGCGGCACGGCGATCGCCATCGAGACGAGTAGCCCGAGCAGCGTCAGCTCGGCCGAGGCCGGCAGCCGCGCCGCGATCTCGGCCGCCACCGGCTGGCCGGTGGTCAGCGAGGTGCCGAGATCGCCGCGCGATAGCGCCGCGACATAGTCGACGAACTGCACGGGGAGCGGCTGGTCGAGCCCGAGCGATTTCCTGATCTGCTCGATCGCTTCCGTGCTGGCGGCCGGCCCGGCGAAATAGGCGGCCGGATCGCCCGGCAACGCGCGGGTGAGCAGGAACGTCACGATCACGACGCCGATCAGGCTCGGGATCGTCATCACGAGGCGCTTGAGGATCAGGGTCGGCATGGTGCGCTCCGCTGCGTGACGCCGGTCTCACCTCTCCCCGCGCGCGGGGAGAGGTCGACATTCGCGCGTTCAGCGCGAATGTCGGGTGAGGGGGCATCTCGTGGATACGGAGGCGCCCCCTCACCCCACCCCTCTCCCCGCGTGCGGGGAGAGGGAGCGCCCCCGTCGTGCGGGCGCGCCGTGCCTCTCACTCACGCCTTGCTCAGCGTGCGGTAGTCGAGCTGGCGGTGGAACCAGTAGCGATAGCCGGAGACGTTCTTCTGCATCGCCGCGTTCAGATAAGGCTGGAACAGCGGGATGCGCGGCACGTCGTCGAACGCCTTGGCGACGAAACCCTTCACGTCCTTGTCGTAGGCGGCGGTGTCGCCCTCGGCGGCCGCCTTGCGGGCGGCGTCGATCAGCGCGTCCATCTCCTTGTTCTGGTAGCTCATGGTGTTGAACAGCGCGTTCTGGCCGTGATAGCACCAGAAGAAGAAGTACTCGGGATAGTCGAGCCAGCCCGAGAAGAAGTTGGAGATCAGCGGCATCTCCTTCTTGGTCATCTCGGCGCGCCAGCTCGAGCCCGGCACCTTGTTGATGGTCGCCTTGATGCCGATCTGGGCGAGGCTCTCCTGTACCAGCACGCACAGCGGCTCGTTGACGGCGGCGAAGCCGAGATCGAACGAGAGCGTCGTCTCGAAGCCGTTCGGCAGGCCGGCCTTGGCGAGCAGCGCCTTGGCCTTGGCGAGATCCGTCACATAGCCGTGCGGCTGCGGCCAGGCGACCGAGAGGGCGGCGCCCTCCGGCGCGCCGAACATCGGCTTGGCGAGCCCGAACATCACGGCGTCCATGATCTTCTGATAGGGGATCGCGTAGGCGACGGCCTGGCGCACCTCGAGCTTGTCGAAGGGCGGCTTGGTCACGTTCATGCCGATGTACTGAATGCCGTTGCCGATCGGGCTCGACACCACGGCCACCTTGCCGGCCTGGCTCAGCTCGACGAAGTCCTTGTTGGGCAGGTCGAACGAGATGTCGGCGTCGCCGCGCTCGATCAGGGCGCGCCGGTTGCCGGCGGACGGCACCATGCGCCACACGATGCGCTTGATCTTGGGCAGCGGCCCGCCCTTCCAGGTCTCGTTGCGCTCGTAGATCACCTCGGTGCCGGGCGTCCACTTCGTCACCTTGTAGGCACCGCCGCCGGCCGTGTTGGCCTTGGCGTACTCCATCGCCCACGGGTCCTTCTCGGTGGCGTTCTTCTTCATCAGCGCGGAATTGAAGATCGACGGGACGATCACGGCGATGTCCGGGATCGTCAGCTTGTCCTTGCGGATGAAGTCGACCCGGAAGGTGTGGTCGTCGACGACGACGAACTGCTCGGGCTTCTCCAGCGAGCCGGCCTTCATCTGGAAGGTCGGGAAGCCGCCGACCGTCACGGCGCGGTCGAACGACCACTTCACGTCCTTGGCGGTCACCGGGGTGCCGTCGTGGAAGGTCGCGTCCTTGCGCAGCTTGAAGGTCGCCGAGGTGTCCGTGACGTTCCAGTCCTCGGCCAGCTCCGGCGTGTACTTGTCACGGTCGTAGGAGGCGACGCCGTTCTCCAGGGTCTTGGTGCCGTGCGAGATCAGCCGGTCGTAGCAGTTCCAGGCGACCTCGTAGCCGGGGCGGTTGGTGCCGACGCCGTGGATGTCGAGATTGTTCGGCCCGCTCTCGGAGACCAGCAGCAGCGTCTCGTTGCGGGCCTGCGCCTTGGCCTCCGACCAGATCGCCGGGGCCGGGAGCATGCTGCCGGCCGCCAGGGCCGTCATCGATTTGAGGACGTCACGACGCTTCATTCTCGTTCTCCGAATGGCAGGGCGGGGGCGCGGGGCGAGAGACATTCCGCAAGCCGCGTGCCAACTCGGCCGAGCGCGCCGCATCGACGGCGCAACCGCTTGAGTTCGCGAGAGAAGGTGCGCCGGGGACGGGAGCGCCCAGGTCGGCCGACCGGGGGTGAGGCGCGCCTCGATTGCATACAAGAGAGGGCGGTATGGCTAATGAGTAGGCAGGCCTGAGAGTGTTCTTCCGGCTCGGGCCGCTCGTCGGCGGCGCCGGTCACAATCGTCACATCACTGTAATACGAGCGGCCTACGCGATCGGTTCGGACCCCGGCCCCGGCCGCGGCGCGTCATCGGACAGCCGCCGGTGGGCGACGGGGCGCACATGGAGACTTCGCGATGCGCGTTCGCCGCCTCGGCGCCCTTCTCGGCGCCCTCGCCCTCGCCCTGCAGCCGTTCACCGCCGCCGCGCTCGATGCCCGCTACACCGACGCCGACGGCGATCTCGTCGCCGACACGCCGACCGATCCCAAGCAGTGGGTGGATCCGTCGACGCTGATCTTCGCCTACACGCCGGTCGAGGACCCTGCCGTCTACGCCAAGGTGTGGGACGGCTTCCTGCGCCACATGGAGAAGGTGACGGGCAAGAAGGTGCAGTTCTTCCCGGTGCAGTCGAACGCCGCCCAGCTCGAGGCGATGCGGGCCGGCCGCCTGCACGTCGCCGGCTTCAACACCGGGTCGAACCCGATCGCCGTCAACTGCTCGGGCTTCGTGCCCTTCGCCATGATGGCCTCGCTCAAGGGCGAGTACGGCTACGAGATGGAGATCATCACGTATCCGGGCTCCGGCGTGACCAAGCCGGAGGAGATCCGCGGCAAGAAGATGGCGTTCACGTCGCAGACCTCGAACTCCGGCTACAAGGCGCCGTCCGCCCTGTTGCGCGAGAAGTTCGGGCTCGAGCCGGGCAAGGACTACGAGCCGGTGTTCTCCGGCAAGCACGACAACTCGGTGATCGGCGTGGCCAACAAGGACTATCCGGTGGCGGCGATCGCCAACTCGGTGATGCTGCGCATGCTGGCCCGCAACGTGGTCAAGAAGGATCAGCTCGTCTCGATCTACAAGTCGCAGACCTTTCCGACCACCGGCTACGGCATGGTCTACAACCTGAAGCCCGAGCTGGCCGCCAAGGTGAAGGAGGCGTTCTTCTCGTTCGACTGGACCGGCAGCGATCTGCTCAAGGAGTTCCAGTCGACCGAGCCGCCGCAGGAGAAGTTCATCCCGATCACCTTCAAGCAGCATTGGGAGGTGGTGCGCGACATCGACAAGGCGATGGGCGTCTCCTACGACTGCAAGGGCTGATCCGACGAGCACTGTCACGGGCGAGAGTGGAGCCGGCATGCTGCGGATCGAGGGCTTGCGAAAGCAGTACCGCACCGGCGACGCCGCGCTGCGCGGCGTCGACCTCGTGGTGCCGGCCGGCGAGGTGATCGGCCTGATCGGCCCGTCGGGCGCCGGCAAGTCGACGCTGATCCGCTGCGTCAACCGGCTGGTCGAGCCGACCTCCGGCCGCATCCTGCTCGGCGACGACGAGGTGACGGGCGCGTCGCGCCGCGCGCTGCGCCGCCTGCGTCGCCGCATGGGCATGATCTTCCAGGAGTTCGCGCTGGTCGAGCGGCTCACCGTGATGGAGAACGTGCTGGCCGGCCGGCTCGGCACGGTGCCGTTCTGGCGGAGCCTGACGCGCCGCTTCCCGCCCGACGACGTGCGCAACGCCTTCGCGACGCTCGACCGCGTCGGCCTCCTCGATCACGTCGACAAGCGCGCCGACGCGCTCTCTGGCGGCCAGCGTCAGCGCGTCGGCATCGCCCGTGCGCTCTTGCAGGATCCCGACCTGCTGCTGATCGACGAGCCGACCGCGAGCCTCGACCCGAAGACGTCGCGGCAGATCATGCGGCTGATCGGCGAGGTCTGCGCCGAGCGCCGCCTCGCCGCCATCGTCAACATCCACGACGTCGCGCTCGCCCAGATGTTCCTCTGCCGCATCGTCGGGCTCAAGGCCGGCGAGGTCGTCTACGACGGGCCGTCGTCCGGGCTCGACGCCACGGTGCTGACCCGCATCTACGGCGAGGAGGATTGGACTCGCACGGCGCGCGCGGGCGAGGCCGAGGCGGACGAGGACGGTCAGGCGTCCACGTCGGGGCTCGCGGTCCCGCCTGCGTCCGCGTCCGCGCCGCCGATCGCGGCGCTGCGCGCCGCCGCCGAGTGACGCCGTGACGCTCGCCGCCGCATCCTATCCCGATCACTGGCGCCGCCCGCCCTTCGTCGCGCGCCCGTGGCTGCGCGTCGCGCTCTATGGCGGCGCGATCCTCTATCTCGTCCTCGCCGTCGGCTCGGTCGAGGTGAACGGGGCGCGGCTCGCGGAGGGCCTCCAGCGCGGCGCCCGCCTGCTCGCCGGCTTCATGAGCCCGGACTTCGCCAGCCGTTGGGGCGACATCGTGCTCGGCATGCGCGAGAGCCTCACCATGACGGTGACGTCGACGGTCGCCGGCATCCTGCTGGCGATCCCGATCGGCATCGGCGCCGCCCGCAACCTCGCGCCGCTGCCCGTCTATCTGGTCTGCCGCGCCGTCGTCGCGCTGTCGCGCAGCTTCCACGAGGTGATCGTCGCCATCCTGTTCGTCGCCATGGTCGGCTTCGGCCCGTTCGCCGGCTTTCTCACCTTGACGATCGCCACCATCGGCTTCATCGCCAAGCTCCTGGCCGAGGACATCGAGGACATCGACCCGGCGCCCGTCGAGGCGATCCGGGCGACCGGGAGCTCGTGGCTGCAGCTCGTCGAGTACGCGGTGCGGCCGCAGGTGATGCCGCGGCTGATCGGCCTGTCGCTCTACCGGCTCGACATCAACTTCCGCGAGTCCGCCGTGGTCGGCATCGTCGGCGCCGGCGGCATCGGGGCGACGCTCAACACCGCGCTCGACCGCTACGAGTACGGCAGCGCCGCCGCGATCCTCATCCTGATCATCGCCATCGTGATGGCGGCCGAGTACGGCTCCGGCCTGGTGCGCAAGAGGATCCAGTGATGCCGGTGCTCGCGGGTCAGCTCTGGTCATTCCGGGGCGCGCCAACGGCGCGAACCCGGAATCCAGCCAAGGACTCCCAGTGCGCCGCTGGACTCCGGGTTCGCGGCTTCGCCGCGCCCCGGAGTGACGACAACGATGGCCTGGACGTGACGCCATGCCGGTGAGCCGCGCCATCGACGGCACGCCGGTGTGGCGGCGCACCACGCGCAGGCGCGTGCTCGTCGGCTGGTTCGCGTGGCTCCTGCTGGTCGCGCTCGTCGTCGCCGCCTGGGAGGAGATGACGCGCGACACCATCTGGGCCTTCGTGTGGGACGCGCCGCGCCAAGGCGCCGACATCGGCGCCCGCATGGTGCCGCCGCGCTGGTCCTATCTCGGCGAGCTCCTGCGCCCGTTGTGGGACACGCTGGCGATCGCCACGCTCGGCACGCTGCTGGCGCTGCCGATCGCCGTGCCGGTCGCCGTGCTGGCGGCCCGCAACACGACGCCGAGCGTCGCGCTGGTGCGGCCGGTCGCGCTCCTGATCATCGTCGCGTCGCGCTCGATCAACTCGCTGATCTGGGCGCTGCTGCTGGTCACGATCCTCGGCCCCGGCGTGCTCGCCGGCATCGTGGCGATCGCGCTGCGCTCGGTCGGCTTCATGGGCAAGCTGATCTACGAGGCGATCGAGGAGATCGACCCGGCGCCCGTCGAGGCCATGCAGGCGACCGGCGCCTCCGCCCTGCAGGTTATGGACTACGGCATCGTCCCGCAGGTGATGCCGGCCTTCGCCGGCATCACGGTGTTCCGCTGGGACATCAACATCCGCGAGTCCGCCGTGGTCGGCCTGGTCGGCGCCGGCGGCATCGGCCTGTCGCTCGAGGCGTCGCTCAACACGCTCGCCTGGTCGCAGGTGAGCCTGATCCTGCTCGTCGTCCTCGCCACCGTGATGGTGAGCGAGTGGGTCTCGGCCAAGGTGCGCCACGCGATCATCTGAGGCCGTCGGGTCATTCCGGGTCGCACCGGAGGTGCGAACCCGGAATCCAGCGGCGCTTTCGGCGGTCGAGGTTGGATTCCGGGTTCGCGTGCTGCGCACGCGCCCCGGAATGACGACGATGTCTCACCCCGCGAGCGTCGCCCGCAACGCCTCGAACTTCTCCACCTGCTCCGGATCCATGCTGCGGTCGGGCAGGCGGCGGACGAAGATCTTGAACATCGCCTCGCCGTCCCCGTCGAAGAACTGGATCGAGCAGCTCTCGCGGCCCATGAACGGGCGGCGCACGAAGGCGATCGCCGTACAGCGGTCGGCCTTGATGTGGCCGCCGATCGGGCTGTCGCCGTGCAGGTTGAAGTAGCCGCGGCCGAATTCTCCGGGCGGAATCGCGCCGGCGCATTCCAGCACGATGCTCGGCGTGTGGACGATGAACAGCATCGTGCCCCAGCCGGTCAGCTCGCCCATCACGTCGGCGAACTTTTCGGCCGGCGCGAACGTGCAGTTGGCGGCCGGCAGCATGCGGGTCGCCGCGAGCGTCGAGACGCCGTGCTGGCGGGCCAGCACCTCGAGGACGCCGTCCGGATTGGCGGCGAGCTGGGCCGCGAGCGCGTCGGGCGACGGGGCAGGGGCGGCGAGGGCCGTATCGGTCATGCGAGGCTCCTTGGAGGACGTCGATGGCTGTGCGGCACGGTCGAGCGCCGCGTAGAGGCCGCTGGTGAGATTGGTGATCCAGAACGCGCCGGCCGTGGTGGTGCGCAGCCGCTCGCTCCCGCCCTCGCTGTCGGGCGCGACGAGGCCGGCGTCACGCCAGTTGGCGACCAGCGGCGCCGCCGCCGCGGCGAAGCCGGGCGCGAGCGAATCGACGACGGCGAGGTCGACACTGCCGCTCTCCAGCCCGGCCGTGATGGCCGCCTGGGCGGCGTAGCGGACCGGCATGCGCGAGAGCCCTTCGACGGGCGCGCGACCCTCCGCCTGCAGGGCGCGGCGGCGCGCGATCTCGATGACGTTGCGCCAGCGCACCCCGTGCGCCTGGCCGCCGGCGCCGGGACCGAAGGCGAGGCACGGCATGCCGCGCTTGATGCCGGCATTGTAGACGTTGCGCTCCGCGTCGGACCGGACGAAATGCGACTGCGACACCTGGCGGAAGCCGAGCGCGGTCAGGCGCGCGACGCCGGCCGCATAGGCCTCGGCCTGCCGCGCGATCGGGCTCGCCGGCGGCAGCTTTCCGGCCGCGATGGCGCGCGACAGCGGCCCGCCGCCCCAGATGTTCAGCGCGTAGAGCGTGACGCCGTCGAGCCCCAGCGCGGCCACCGTGTCGAGATCGTGCGCCCAGGTCTCCTCGGTCTGGCCGGGCAGGCCGTAGATCAGGTCGCAGACGATTTTTGCTCGTCCGAGCGCGACGAGTTCGCCGATCGCGGCGCGCAGCTCCTCCTCGGCGAGCTTGCGGCCGAGCCGGCGGCGGATCGTGGTGTCGAAGCTCTGCACGCCGAGCGAGATGCGGTTCACGCCCGCCCCGATCGCCGCCACGGCCTTGGTCAGGCCGAAGTCGTAGGAGCGTCCCTCCAGCGTGACCTCGCAGTCCGGCGCGAGCGGCAGATGGGTGCGCAGTCCCGCGACCAGCCGGGCGAGCCCGGCGGCGGGCAGGCCGGTCGGCGTGCCGCCGCCGATATAGACGGCGGCGATCGGCGCCGAGGCGACCAGCGGCGTCGTCGCGCGCGCTGCCAGCTCCGCGACGATGTCGTCGACATAGGCCTCGGCCGCCTCCGGGCGCCAGACGTTCTGGAAAAAGCCGCAGAACAGGCAGCGGCTCTGGCAATAGGGCACGTGCAGATAGGCGAGCGCCGGTTCTTCGCGCGGCGTTTCGAACACCCGGGCCAGAACCGCCTCGGCCTCGGCCGGGTCGATCGCCGTGCTGCCGCGCCACGGCGGCGCGAAGCTGCGGCCGGCGAAGGCCTCGGTCAGCGCGTCGCGGCCCGGCGGCACCAGGAAGGACTCCAGGCTCTGCGGCGCCGAGGCCGGGTGGTCGCGCATCCCGCCGGAGGCGTGCCCGCCCCCGTGCGGATGGCTGCCCGCGTGCGGGTGCGCGCCGGCGTGCGGATGCCCTCCGGCATGCGGGTGCCCGCCGCCGGCGTGCGGATGCGCCTCCCCCGGATGGCCGACGCCCGCCGCCGGCCGTGTCGCGATCCCGTGCATTCCAACCTCCGTGCGCCCGCTCAGCTCCTTGGGCGCGGGCCGCCGACCGGTCGCCCGGTGCGCGGCGTGATCATGTGCGGCAACACGCAGGGCGTGCCGATCGGCAGGCCGCAGCTCGCCAGCTCGACCTCGAACACCCGCGCCAGCATCTCGGCCGTGATGACGCTCTGGGCCGGCCCCGACGCGGCGATGCGGGCGCGGTGCATCACCACGACCCGATCGGCGAACGAGGCCGCGAGATTGAGATCGTGCAGCACGGCGACGACGGCCGTCCCGGCCTTCGCGCGCGCCCGCGTGGTCGCGACGAAATCGATCTGATGGCGCAGATCGAGCGCCGCGGTCGGCTCGTCGAGCAGCAGCAGGCCGGGGCCGTGGTCGGCCTCGCCGCGGGCGAGCTGGACCAGCACACGGGCGAAATGGGCGCGGTGCTGCTCGCCGCCCGACAGCGTCGTGATGATGCGGTCGCGGCAGGGCAGCAGATCGACCTCGGCGAGCGCCGCCTCCACCAGGGCGTCAGCGGCCGCGCCGTGTGCGTCGCCCGTGCCCATGCGGACGACCTCGTCGACCGTGAACGGGAACGCCACCGCGATGCTCTGCGACAGCACGGCGCGATGGCTTGAAAGCGTTTTCGGATGATAGCTCGCGAGCGCCGCGCCTTTCAGGGACACGGCGCCGGCGGCGGGCCGGATGTCGCCGGAGAGCACGCGCAGCAGCGTCGACTTGCCGGCCCCGTTGGGGCCGACGATCGCCACCGTCTCGCCGGGTGCGACGGCAAGATCGACGCCGTCGAGCAGCGTCGCCCGCCCCGCCCGCACCGTCACGCCCGTCGCCGCGATCATGCTCATCGGACGTCCCGCGCCTTGTCGTCATTCCGGGGCGCGCCAGCGGCGCGAACCCGGAATCCAGCCGCACCCTCCGAACACGTTGCTGGATTCCGGGTTCGCGCGTTCCGCGCGCCCCGGAATGACGGAGGGAGCGAGATGATCATGGTCATAGGCCCACCACGGCGCGCTGGCGGAGCAGGAGCGCGAGGAAGAACGGGGCGCCGATCAGCGCCGTGACGATGCCGACCGGCAGCTCGGCCGGCGCCGCGACCGTGCGGGCGATCGTGTCGGCGATCAGCAGCACGAGGCCGCCGAACAGCACGGCGGCCGGCAGCAGCATGCGATGTCCGGGGCCGATCACGAGGCGCAGGAGATGCGGCACCACGATGCCGACGAAACCGATCACGCCGCTCGCCGCGACGGCGGCGCCGACCGCAGCGGCCATCAGCACGATGGCGAAGCGCTTCAGGTTCTCCACCGGCACGCCCATGTGGAACGCCTCGGCCTCGCCGAGCACGAGCAGATCGAGGCCGCGCCCGATCATCGGCAGCGAGACCAGGACGGCGGCCAGGAACGGCAGCATCGCCCACACCTTCGGCCAGGTGGCCCCGGCCATCGAGCCGAGCGTCCAGAACGTGATGTCGCGCAGCTGCCGGTCGTCGGCGAGAAAGACGAGGAGACCGGTCCCGGCGCCCGCCAAGGCCGCCACGGCGAGGCCGCGGAGCAGCAGCGTCGCGATCGAGGTACGGCCCTCGCGGGTGGCGATGCGGTAGAGCAGCGCCGTGACGCCGAGCGCGCCGACGAAGGCGGCGGCGGGGAGCGCCTCCAGGCCGACGATGCCGCCGAAGAGCTTGTCGCCCAGCACGATGGTCGTCGCCGCCGCGAGGCCGGCGCCGGCCGAGACGCCGACCAGGCCGGGATCGGCGAGCGGATTGCGAAACAGCCCCTGCATGATCGCGCCGGCGGTCGCGAGCAGCGCCCCGACCGCGATCGCCATGACGACGCGGGGCAGCCGGATCGACACCAGGATCAGCCGGTCGCGGGCGACATCGGCGGCGCTGCCGTCGGCGAGCCCGAGCGCGGCGAGGAGGCGGCCTGGCGGGATGCCGGCGGCGCCGATGCCGGCCGACGCGACGGCGGCGGCGAGGAGCAGCAGCGCGAGCCCGGCGATCACCATCCAGCGCGGCAGCGCCCGCAGGCCCGGCGGGCCGCGGCGTGCCACGAGGGCGGGATGGCGGGCCGCGGCCTCGGTCATTTGAGGCACGCCTCCAGCGCGGCGTCGTGGCGAGCCGCCATGGTGTCGGCGACCCGCTGCGGTTTCGCGGCGGTGTCGCCGAACGCGGCGAGCCGCTCGGCGAGGTCGCGGACGGCGAGCGCCGTGCGCGGGCCGAAGCCGAGCAGATACTGACCGTTCATCGACACGAAGGCCTTGGTGGCGCCGGCCGGCGTCATCGCGAAGGCGGGCCGCGACAGCACGGCGTCGGCCGTGAAGGCCTGTCCCGGGCGCTCCATCATCAGCACCACGTCGGGCTTCGCCGCGATGATCGCCTCGTCGCCGACGGGCTTGTAGCCGGCGAGATCCGCCATCGCGTTCTCGGCGCCAGCCATGCGGATGATGCCGTCGGCAGCGGTGTCGCGACCCGCCACCATGGCGCGCTCGTTGACGAAGGAGAGGACGAACAGCACGCGGGGCGGCCGGCCCGCCGGGCGCGGCTGCTGGGCGACCGCGGCGAGCTCCTGCGCCACGGCGGAGGCGAGGCATTCGCCGCGCGAAGGCTCGCCGGCCGCCGCGACGAGACGGATCTTGTCGAGGATGCCGGCCGGGGTGAAGCGGTCCGGCACCTGCACGAACGGCACCTTGGCGGCGCGCAGCACGGTCAGCGCCTCGGGCGGGCCGGAGCCGTCGAGCGCCAGCACCAGCGACGGCGACATCGCCAGGATGCCTTCCGGCGAGAGCTGGCGCATGTAGCCGACATTCGGCTTGTCCTTCAGGGCGCTCGGCGGATGGATGCTGGTCGTGTCGACCGCGATGACGCGCGCGTCGAGCCCGAGCGCGTAGAGGATCTCGGTGACCGAGCCGCCGATCGCGACGATGCGGCGCGCGTCCGTCACGGTGACGTCGCGGCCGGTCGCGTCATTCACGACGATCTCGGCGGCGTGCGTCGGCGCGAGGCCCGCGGAGAAGAGGCCGGTGCCGACCAGCATCGCCGCCGCGAGACGCCGGAGCCGCGGGCGCGTCCGTGTCATGAAAGCCTCACTTGGTCAGAATCAGCTTGTTCTGCGCCGTCAGCCGCAACCGATAGGCGTCGGGCCCGTGTGAAATGATGATCTCGCGGGTGGCGACGAACAGATCACGGCTCTCGATCCGATGGTCCACCACCGTCACGCTGCGTTCAGCACGAGTGTCGTTCGCGGATGCGGGGGTGGCGGAAACGGATCCTCGGTCGATGTCGGTGCGGTTCATCTCGGGGCCTGTTCCGCTTTGTACTGAATAGTCTTGACGACTTCTATAGTTTAGAGACATTTTAGACTAGATACTCGATCATTAGAGAGTTTCTAAACTCTCATAGTCTTCCTTGACGTGCCGTAATACAGTCAGTTACCAAAGGCAAGTCTTAACCGCGGAACCCGAACGGGACCGCGACGTCTAGCCAGCAAGCAGCCGGTCTTCGGCTCGCCCGCCAGCCCGCGACGACAATCAGAACCGCGAGTGGGGGCTCACATGGTTGGACAGGGGCGGGGAGCCGGCAGGCTTCTGCTGGGTGCATCGACGATCGCCATGACGGCCGCGATGCTGGCGTCGTCGGGGACGGGCGCGAACGCGCAGGCGGTCGAGTCCCTCGACGCCATCACGGTGACGGCGACCAAGACCGAGGAGAAGGCGATCGACTCCCTCGCGCCGGTCTCGACCGTGCGCATGGATCAGATCAACCAGATCCTGCCGAAGCGCCTGTCGGATCTCCTGATCGCGGTGCCCGGCGTCGCCGTGCAGGATCGCGGCGACGAGCCGTCGACCTCGATCAACATCCGCGGCCTGCAGGACTTCGGCCGCGTCGCCGTGGTGGTCGACGGCGCCCGCCAGAACTATCAGCGCACCGGGCACGGCGCGAGCGGCGCCTTCTTCCTCGATCCCGAGTTGATCGGCGGCGTCGACATCGTGCGCGGCCCGACCGCCAACATCTACGGGTCCGGCGCCATCGGCGGCGTCGCCTCGTTCCGCACCAAGGACATCCAGGACGTGGTGCGGCCCGGCGAGCGGTGGGGCACCGAGGCCCACACCCAGGTCGGCAGCAATCACGGCAGCGGCCTCGCCTCGGTGTTCGGCGGCGTCCACGTCAACCCGAACATCGACTTTTTCGCCGGCGGCAGCTTCAAGAAGCAGGCGAACTACGACGACGGCTCCGGCACCGAGGTGGTCAACTCCTGGAACCAGGTCGGCAGCGCCATCACCAAGCTGACGGTCCGTCCGGCCGACGGGCACGAGGTGAAGTTCACCGGCATCTTCCAGAACTATCAGTACGACGCCGGCCAGCCGACCCGCACCATCGGCGGCGTCAGCAGCCGCGGCACCTCGGTCTACGCGACCGACCTCACCAACATCACCACGGCGGCGCGCTGGCGCTATCAGCGGCCCGACAACCAGCTGATCGACTGGGACGCCAACGTCTACTGGAACCGTACCGACTCCCAGCAGGTGAAGACGCAGCACATCTCGACCTCGTCGGCCTCGCCCTGCCGCACCGGCGTGCCCGGCAACGCGGTCTCGGGCTGTGTCGGCGACGAGCGCAGCTACCTGCTCGACACGGTCGGCTTCGACGCCAACAACACGTCGCGCTTCGAGGCCTTCGGGTTCCGCCACGCGGTCACGGTCGGCGGCGATGCGTTCCGCGACACGGTCGAGACCATCGATCCGCGCGGCGTGTCCGACGTCACGACACCGGGCGGCGAGCGCACCGTCGGCGGCGCCTTCGTGCAGGTGAAGAGCAACTACGCGACCTGGCTCGAGGTGATCAGCGCGGCCCGCTACGACACCTACGAGCTCTCCGGCACGGGCGGCGGCTCGTCGGGCGACCGCGTGTCGCCGAAGGTCACGATCGGCGTGACGCCGATCGACGGCTTCACGCCCTACGTCACCTATGCCGAAGGCTATCGCGCGCCGTCGCTGACCGAGACCGTGATCAGCGGCGCGCACGCCCGCGCCAGCACGTTCGAGCCCGGCTTCCTGTGCTCGGACGGCAATTTCGGCAGCTTCTGCTTCCTGCCCAACCCGAACCTCGCGGCCGAGGTCGGCAAGAACAAGGAGGCCGGCGTCAACCTGAAATACGACAACGTGTTCCTCGCGGGCGCGACGTTCCGCGGCAAGTTCAACGTCTTCCGCAACGACGTCTACGACTACATCGAGCTGACGAGCTTCGGCGGCACCAACCCGAGCCTGCCGCAGTTCTATCAGTACCAGAACATCCCGCACGCCCGCATCGAGGGCTTCGAGGCGGAGACCATGTACGACACCGGCGGCTGGTTCGTCGGGCTCGCCGGCACGATCCAGCGCGGCAAGAACGTCGACACCGGCGTCGGCCTGGTGCGCATCCAGGGCGACCGGTTGGTCGCCACGGTCGGCGCCCGCTTCCTCGATCGCAAGATCACCGCGATGGTGCGCTGGGCCGCGGTCGCGTCCAACGACGACATCCCGGCCAACTACATCCCGGCGAGCTCGTACAACCTCGTCAACGTCTATCTCGGCTACCAGCCGACGCCCGACGTGCTGATGAGCTTCGGCATCGACAATCTGCTCAACCAGTACTACCGGCCCTATGCGATCGCGAAAAGCGCGGACGTCGGCGCCCAGAACGACCTTCTGTGGGCCTCGCCGGCGCCCGGCATCACGTTCAAGGGCTCGGTCAAGATCCGCTTCGGAGGAGCCTGAGCCCCGACATGAAAGCCTCGCGTGCCCCGATCGATCCCCGGCGCGGCCTGCTCATGGTCGTGCCGGGCCGCACCCTCGACACCGACGTCCCGACGTATGCCCCGCCCGTGGAGCTGCGGCGCGACACCGATCCGCGTGGCGACGGAGTTTCGGCGGGCGAGGGGACCACGCGCGGCGGGAACGTGGTGTCGCTCGCCCACGTGCGGGCGACACGTGATCACGGGCCGGGCAATCACGCGGCGCCGCCGCTGCCGCCGGCGACCGCGGACGATCGCGCCGTCGTCGGCGCCAAGGCCGGCTCGGCGAGCCGCACCGCACTGGTGCTGCTCTGCTCGGTCGCACTGCACGGGGCGGTCTTCACCGCGTTCTTCCGCGATCCGCCGCCGGCCGCCAGCATCGGGCTCGAGGTGATCTCGGTCGAGATGGTCCTGGGGGCCGACCAACTCGCCGGGCTGGCGCCCGATCCGGGCGACTCGGAGACGACCAGCACGGCCTCGACCGGCGAGCCGACGCCGCAGCCCGACGAGAAGCCGCCTGAAAAGGTCGAGGAGCCGCCGCCCGAGGAAGCGAAGGTCGAGCCGACGCCGGAGGAGCCGCCACCCGTCGAGGAGCAGGTGGCGGTGGCGCCGCCGCCGGAGTCCGAGCCCGTGAAGGAGCCGCCGCCGCCCGAGCCGGCGCCGGTGATCGAGGAGGAGGCGCCCGAGACCATCGCGGTGGTGCCGCCCGAGCCGCCCAAGCCGCAGCCCAAGCCGCCCGAGGTCAAGCCGCCCGAGGTCAAGCCGGCGCCTAAGCCGAAGGCCAAGACCGAGACCAAGAAGCGCGTCGCCAAGCGGACCCCGACCGCGACGGCCAGCGTCGCGTCGAGCGCGGCGAGCGGGCTCGGCCGCGGCCGCTCGGACCTCAACACCAACTACCGCGGCATCGTCGCCGCGCATCTCGCCCGCCACAAGCAGTTCCCGGCCTCGGCGCGCGCCGCCGGGCACCAGGGCGCGACCAGCGTCAGCTTCTCGATCGACGGATCCGGGCGCGTCACCTCGGTGCGGCTCGGCCGCTCGTCGGGCATCGCCAGCCTCGACCAAGAGACCACCGCGATGGTGCGCCGCGCCTCGCCGTTCCCGGCGCCGCCGAGCGGGCAGGGGATGAGCTTCTCGGTGCCGGTCAGCTTCTTCCTTCGATGACGCTTCACTTCACGGAGCGTTCAGGGTTCAATCCAGCCAAACCGCCAGACAGGAGACCCCCGATGTACATTGCGATGAACCGCTTCAAGGTGAAGAAGGGCAGCGAGACCGCGTTCGAGACCGTTTGGACGACGCGTGAGACCTATCTCGATCGCATGCCGGGCTTCGTCGAGTTCCACCTGCTGAAAGGCCCGGAGGCCGAGGACCACACGCTCTACTCGTCGCATACCGTGTGGGCCACCAAGGCGAACTTCGAGGCGTGGACCACGTCGGACGAATTCCGCAAGGCGCATGCCCGCGCCGACAACTCCGGCACCGGGCCGCTCTATCTCGAGCATCCGAAGTTCGAGGGCTTCGAGGTCAAGCAGACGGTCCGCCCGCGCGCCGACGCGGCGTAACGAGATTCATCAGACGTGAGGCGCGGCTTCTTCCCTCTCCCCGCTGCGCGGGGAGAGGTTAAGATCACCCCCGTGCCGCCTGCTTCAGCGCATAGAGCGCCTCCAGGGCGTCGCGTGGCGACATGTCGTCGGGGTCGAGCTCGGCGAGGCGCTTCATCACGGCTTCGGCGTGCGGATCGACGGCGACCTTGGGCGGCGCGATGCGCGGCGCGAACAGCGGCAGGTCGTCGACGAGCTTTCGGGCCGGTGACGTTCTGTCCTCCGCCTCCAGCACACCGAGCACGTGCTTGGCGCGCTCGATGACGGCGGGCGGCAGGCCGGCGAGCTTCGCCACCTGGATGCCGTAGGAGCGGTCCGCCGCGCCGGCGACGACCTCGTGCAGGAACACGACGTCGCCGTGCCACTCCTTCACCCGCACCGTGATGTTGAACAGCCGATCGAGCTTGTTGGCCAGCGCCGTCAGCTCGTGGAAGTGCGTGGCGAACAGGGCGCGGCAGCGGTTTCTGTCGTGCAGGTGCTCGACCGCAGCCCAGGCGATGGAGAGGCCGTCATAGGTCGCGGTGCCGCGGCCGATCTCGTCCAGGATCACCAGCGAGCGGTCGCTCGCCTGGTTCAGGATCGCCGCCGTCTCGACCATCTCGACCATGAAGGTCGAGCGCCCGCGCGCGAGATCGTCGGCGGCGCCGACCCGCGAGAACAGCCGGTCGACGACGCCGATGCGGGCGCGCGCCGCCGGCACGAAGCTGCCGGCCTGGGCGAGCACGACGATCAGGGCGTTCTGGCGCAGGTAGGTCGACTTGCCCGCCATGTTGGGGCCGGTGACGACCGCGATGCGGCCGCGGCCCGTGTCCGACATCGGCGAGAGGTCGCAGTCGTTGGCGACGAACGAGCCGCCCTCGCTCGCGATCGCCTGCTCGACCACCGGATGGCGCCCGCCCTCGATGCAGAAGCCGACGCCGCCGTCGACCTCCGGCCGCACGAAGCGGCATTCGATCGCGACCGCGGCGAGCGCCGCGGCGACGTCGATCACGGCGAGCGCCTGCGCGGCGGCCTTCACGGCGTCGGCGGCCGCGATCACGGCGGCGGCGAGACGCTCGAAGATCTCGAGCTCGAGCCCGAGCGCGCGGTCCGCCGCGCTGGCGATCTTCGCCTCCAGCGCACCGAGCTCGGTCGAGGTGAAACGCACCTGGCCGGCGAGCGTCTGGCGATGGATGAAGGTGGCATTGAGGGGCGGCGTCATCAGCCGCTCGGCATTCTGCGCCGTCACCTCGACGAAATAGCCGAGCACGTTGTTGTGCCGGATCTTCAGCGCCCGGATGCCGGTCTCGTCGGCGTAGCGGGCCTGCAGGGCGGCGATGACGCGCCGCGACTCGTCGCGCAGGGCACGCGCCTCGTCGAGCGCCGGCTCGTATCCGGATCGCACGAAGCCGCCGTCGCGCTTCTGCAGCGGCAGCTCGTCGGCGAGCGCTGCGCTCAGCATCTCGGCGAGGGCCGGATCGGGGGCGCGCAGATCGCGCGACGCCGTCGTGATCTCGTCCGGCAGCCCGTCGGCGGACAGGCGCCCCGCGAGGTCGGCCGCCGCCGAAAGGCCGTCGCGGATGGCGGCGAGGTCGCGCGGGCCGCCACGCGCCAGCACGATGCGGGCGAGCGAGCGGGCGAGGTCCGGCGCCGCCGCGAGCTTTTCACGCACGACGCCGCGGAGGATCGACTCGCGCGTGAAGAACTCCACGGCGTCGAGACGCCGCGCGATCGCGGCCGGGTCGGTCAAGGGCGCCGCGATGCGCTGGGCGAGCAGCCGCGAGCCCGCCGCCGTGACGGTGCGGTCGATGGCGGCGACCAGCGAGCCGCGCCGCTCGCCGCCGAGCGTCTTCATCAGCTCGAGATTGGCGCGGGTCGCCGCGTCGATCGACAGCGTCGCGCCGAGCGCCTCGCGCGACGGCGGCGACAGCGGCGGCCGCTTGCCGAGCTGGGTGCGCTCCACATAGGTGACGCAGGCCGCCGCCGCGGTCAGCTCCAGCCGCGAGAACGTGCCGAAGGCGTCCGAGGTGGCGACGGCGAAATACGACGTGAGCCGCCGCTCGGCGCTCGCCCCGTCGAACACGTCGCGGCCGAGCGGAGTCACGGCCGGCAGCGACCGCAGGAACGGCGCGACGTCGGGATCCTCGTAGAGCGCGTCGGAGACGATCACCTCGCCGGGCTCGACGCGGGCGATCTCGGATGCGAGCCGCACGCGGTCGCATTCGGTCAGGCGGAATTCGCCCGTCGAGATGTCGAGGCAGGCGAGCGCGAAGCGCGCGTCGTCCGATCCCGACGACGGCTTGCCGCGCACGATCGCGGCGAGGAAGTTGTTGCGGCGGGAATCGAGGAGCGTGTCCTCGGTCAGCGTGCCGGGGGTGACGAGCCGCACCACGTCGCGCCGCACGACGGACTTTCCGCCGCGCTTCTTCGCCTCGGCCGGGTCCTCCATCTGCTCGCACACGGCGACCCGGTGGCCGAGCGCGATCAGCCGATGCAGGTACTCGTCGGCGCGCTCGATCGGCACGCCGCACATCGGGATGTCGGCGCCCTGGTGCTTGCCGCGCTTGGTCAGCACGATGCCGAGCGCCCGGCTCGCCGTCTCGGCGTCGGCGAAGAACATCTCGTAGAAGTCGCCCATCCGGTAGAACAGGAGACAGTCCGGATTGGCGGCCTTGATCTCGATGTACTGCTCCATCATCGGCGTGACGCGGGTTTCGGCGACACGCGTCTCCGCGGCACGCGCGTCGGCGCGCGGATCGTCGGTCTCGTCGGGAGCGGGCTTGTGCAGGGCGTCCATGGCGGCCGCACGCTAGCAGAAGCGCCGCCGGGATTTTAGGGGGGCCGGCAAGGGGATTGTGGAGAGCGCCCCGGATCATCGGCGTGCGATGGGGTGAATGAATTGCCGCGGGGTTCCCTCCCCCCTTGTGGGGGAGGGGCAGGGAGGGGGGTGAGCCACTCGCGCTGGAGCCCGTGGCTTACCCCCCTCGCCAGCCCTCCCCCACAAGGGGGGAGGGAGCACACCGGGGCGGCGCCTCGGCTCTCACCTCACGAACGTCTTGCCGGTGATGCGCTGGATGTTGCCGCGATAGATCAGGTCCAGGGTCTCCTTCGGCAGATCGAGGCTGTCGAGAATCGCCTGGGTGTCGCGGATGAAGCCCGGGCCCTTCTCGGGGTCGAACGGGCAGTCGGTCGCGAACAGGATGTTCTCCTTCGGGTAGAAGGCGAGGCCGGCCTGGGTGCCGATCCGCGACGAGAACACGGCCGTGTCGGGAAAGAAGCTCTCGCGGAAATAGTCGAGCGGGCGCTTTTTCAGCGACGCCTTGAGGCTCGCATAGTCGGCGTCCGAGGTGCGGGTGCCGATCAGATCCCAGCCCGGACCGATGCGGCCCTCCAACATCGGCACGATACCGCCGAAATGGTGGACGATCGGCTTCAGGCGCGGGTGGCGGTCGAGCACCTTGGAGAACACGAGCCGCGCCATCATGGCGGCGGTCTCGTAGGACCAGCCGAACGTCCACCAGATCTCGTAGAGCGACTTGTCCTCGCTCTGGTAGTCGGGGAAGTCGGCACGCCGCGCCGGGTGGATCCACACCGGCTTGTCGAGCTTTTCCACCGCGTCCCAGAACGGCTCGAGCTCCGGCAGGTCGATCGGGCGGCCGTTCACGTTGGTGTAGATCTGCACCCCGCAGGCGCCGAGGTCGTCTATGGCGCGCCTCGCCTCGCGCACCGCGCCCTCGACATCCGCGAGCGACACCTGCGCGACGAAGCCGGGGAAGCGGTCGCCGTGGCGGTCGACGATCTCGGCGAGCCCGTCGTTGATAATCCGACAAAACTCCTCGGTCCTCTCGGGCGCGACCACGTCCTCCATGGGCGGGCTCGAATAGGCGATGATCTGCGCATAGTCCGGAAACGCGTCGAGCATTTTTAGGCGGGCATCGAGGTCGTAGATGCACGGGATGCCGCGCATGCGCTTGCCAATGCCCTGCTGGCCGGCGCCGAGCCGGTCCATGGCGGCGAGAATGCCGGCCGGGATGAAGTGCGTGTAGGCGTCGATGCGCATCGGGGGCGGGATCCAGGTTCGGGCGGGGCGGCCGGGCAGGGCGGGGTGCCCGACCATGGCAGGACACGATGCCGCGGGCCAGTCCCGAGCCCTGCACGGGCCACATGCGGGGCTCCCGGCCGAGCCTAAATTTTTCAACCATCCGAAAGGCTTCGGATGCCGAAACCGGCGCGAGCGCGGGCCCGCGGCGGAGGCCGGCCGCGTTTCGGCGTTTGACGGTGAGGCGGCGGCGGGCCTTAGATGCGGTCTCGCCTTTCAGAATCCGTTTGTCTCGATCTTTTTTCCGGGGCCGTCCCCCTGTCCGAGGTCACGATGGCCGAGCTGATGTCGCTTCACGACGCGATCGCGTCCGCCGTCCACGATGGCGACACGGTCGCGATCGAGGGCTTCACCCATCTGATCCCGCACGCCGCCGCCCACGAGGTGATCCGCCAGCGCCGCCGCGACCTCACCTTGGTGCGGATGACGCCCGATATCGTCTACGACCAGATGATCGGCATGGGCTGCGCCAGGAAGCTCGTGTTCTCGTGGGGCGGCAATCCCGGCGTCGGCTCGCTGCACCGCTTCCGCGACGCGATCGAGCGCGGCTGGCCGCACCACATCGAACTCGAGGAGCACGCCCACGCCGCCATGGCGAACGCCTATACGGCCGGCGCCGCCAACCTGCCCTTCGCGGTGTTTCGCGGCTACCTCGGGGTCGATCTGCCGAAGGTCAACCCGAGCATCCGCCGCGTCACCTGTCCGTTCACCGGGGAAGAGCTCGCCGCCGTGCCGGCGCTGCGCCCGGACGTCGCGATCGTCCATGCGCTGAAGGCCGACCGGGCCGGCAACGTGCTGATCGAGGGGATCCTCGGCGTGCAGAAGGAGGCCGTGCTGGCGGCGAAGCGCGCCGTCGTCACCGTGGAGGAGATCGTCGACGATCTCGGGGACCGCAGCCCCAACGCCGTGATCCTGCCGGGCTGGACCGTCGCGGCGATCGCCGCGGTGCCGGGCGGCGCCTATCCGTCCTACGCGCACGGCTACTATCCGCGCGACAACGCCTTCTATCTCGGCTGGGACGAGATCGCCCGCGACCGCGACGCCTTCCTGGCCTGGATGAAGGCCAATGTGCTGGAGCAGGGGCCGGAGGCTTTCGCCCGGCACCGCGCCCGGCTGGCCGCGTGAGCCCCGGAGTCATTCCGGGGCGCGGCGAAGCCGCGAACCCGGAATCCAGCGGCGAGGTCGAAGCTGGGGGCTGGATTCCGGGTTCGCGGACCTCACGGTCCGCGCCCCGGAATGACGCCGAAACGAACGATCATGCGTGAGGACGCCATGACGCTCGCCTGGACTGCCACCGAGATGATGACCGTCGTGTCGGCGCGGGCGCTCTCCTCGTCCGACGTCTGCTTCGTCGGCATCGGGCTGCCGTCGGCGGCCTGCAATCTCGCGCGCCTGACGCATGCGCCCGGCATCACGCTGATCTACGAGTCCGGCACCATCGCGACGCGGCCGAGCGTGCTGCCGCTCTCCATCGGCGACGGCGAATTGTGCGACACGGCGCTGACCACCGTATCGGTGCCGGAGATGTTCCGCTACTGGCTGCAGGGCGGGCGCATCACGGTCGGCTTCCTGCCGGGCGCCCAGATCGACCGCTTCGCCAACCTCAACACCACGGTGATCGGCCCCTACCACCGGCCGACGACCCGGCTGCCGGGCAGCGGCGGCGCGCCCGAGATCATGGCGCAGTGCGGCGAGATCTTCGTCACCATGACGCAGAGCCGGCGCAGTTTCGTGGACAAGCTCGACTTCGTCACGACGTTCGGCCACGGCGAGGGCGGCGACCATCGCGCCCGCCTCGGCATGCGCACCAAGGGACCGACCCGGCTGATCACCGACCTGTGCATCTTCGAGCCCGACCCCGAGACCAAGGAGATGATCGTCGTCTCGATCCACCCCGGAACCACACGGGACGAGATCCGCGCGGCGACCGGCTGGCCGGTTCGCTTCGCCGAGACGGTCGCCGAGACCGCGATGCCGAGCGAGGTCGAGCTGGCGGTGCTGCGCGACCTTCACGCCCGCACCCGCCGCGCCCACGGGACGGCGTGAGGGCGATCGCGCCGGCTCGCGGCACGGTCCGCGACGGCGGGCGGCTCGGCCCGAGACGGTGGGAGGCTCTCGAAGTGGGTGCGCGATAATCGAACGAAGCGTCCAAAACTGGACCAATCTGGGCTTGCATTCGCCGCCCCGGCGGGGTGAAATACGAAAAAACACGCTCATCGAAGCGAAACAGCAGGAAACACCCAGGGCCATGACGTTCTTTTTTCCCACCCAGAGTCTGTCCGCATTTCCGCCGCGGTTGTCGCCGGGGTACAAGAGCACGCCCAAGCGGTCGCCGACCAAGCCGCTGATCCTGATGAAGCACACGCTGAGCGAGCTGACCGGCCCGGTCTACGGGCAGGACGCCGTGCAGCCTGGCGACGAGGATCTCACCCGCCAGCACGCCGGCGAGCCGCTCGGCGAGCGTATCATCGTGCACGGCCGCGTGCTCGACGAGGACGGCCGGCCGGTGCGCAACGCGCTGGTCGAGATCTGGCAGGCCAATGCCTGCGGCCGCTACATCCACGTCGTCGACCAGCACCCGGCGCCGCTCGATCCGAACTTCACCGGCGCCGGCCGCTGCAAGACCGACGAGAACGGGCACTACAAGTTCATCACCGTGAAGCCCGGCGCCTATCCGTGGGGCAATCATCCGAACGCCTGGCGGCCGGCCCACATCCACTTCTCGATGTTCGGCCACTCCTTCGTGTCGCGGCTCGTCACCCAGATGTACTTTCCGGGCGACCCGCTGTTCCCGTTCGATCCGATCTTCAACTCGGTGACCGACGAGGCGGCGCGCAACCGCATGATCGCGGTGTTCGACCTGGAGAGCACGGTGCCGGAATGGGCGCTCGCCTACCGGTTCGACATCGTGCTGCGCGGCCGCAACCAGACCCCGATGGAGAGCTGAGATGACGCTCGGCATTACGCCGTCCCAGACCGTCGGGCCGTACTTCGCCTACGGCCTCACGCCGAACGGCAAGTACGACTGGAAGGACACCTTCGGCAACAACCTGATCACGCCGGATGCCGCCGGCGAGCGCATCCGCATCGAGGGCCGCATCTACGACGGCGACGGTGCGCCGATCACCGACTCGATGCTGGAGATTTGGCAGGCCGACGCGCAGGGCCGCTACGCCAGCCCCGCCGACCCGCGGCCGCGCAACTCGACCTTCCAGGGCTTCGGGCGCACCGGCACGGACGCCGAAGGGCGCTTCGTGTTCGAGACGATCAAGCCCGGCCCGGTGCCGGGGCCCGACGACACGACCCAAGCGCCGCACATCCTGGTCGCCGTCTACGGACGCGGCATGCTGCGCCAGAGCTACACGCGCATCTACTTCGCCGACGAGGCCGGCAACGCCGCCGATCCGATCCTGGGCCTGGTGCCGGCGGAGCGGCGCGGCACCCTGATCGCGGCGAGGTCGGAGCAGAACGGCCACACGGTCTACACCTTCGACATCCGCCTTCAGGGCGACGCCGAGACGGTGTTCTTCGAGATTTGACGCGGGCGTGGGGCGACTCGTGCGGCGCTGCGCGCGGTGTTCGAAACCCGCCCCGATCTCCGCTCATTCCCGCGAAAACGGGAATCCAGGGTGTCTTCGCCGTGTCGCCCCTGGATCCCCCGCCTTCGCGGGGACGAGCGGGTGACTGCTAGACCGCTTACGGTCTCGCCGATGGGCGAGACCGCCGGGACGACGGAACGAAAAACAACGACAACAAGGCAACGAACCACAGGGAGAGAGACATGCTCGGGACGATTCTGACACGGCTCGCCGCCGGCGTCGCCCTCGGCCTTCTGGCCGCCGGGGCCGCCTCGGCGCAGGGTGTCGTCAAGATCGGCGTCATCGAGGCGATGACGGGGCAGCAGCAGTCGACCGGCGTGCAGACGCTGGCGGCCATGAAGCTCTACATGCAGCAGCACGGCGACACGGTCGCCGGCAAGAAGATCGAGCTGATCGTCAAGGACGACGGCGCCGTCGCCGACAACGCCAAGCGGCTCGCCCAGGAGCTGATCGTCCGCGACAAGGTGAACGTGCTGATCGGCTTCGCCGTGACGCCGACCGCACTCGCCGTCGCGCCGCTCGCCACCGAAGCGAAGATCCCGACCATCGTCGCCAATGCCGGCACCTCGATCATCACCGAGCGCTCGCCCTACATCCTGCGCACCAGCTTCACGCTGCCGCAGTCGAGCGAGATCATCGGCGAGTGGGCGGCCAAGAACGGCGTCAAGAAGGTCGTGACCATCGTGTCCGACTACGCGCCCGGCGCGGACGCCGAGAAGAGCTTCACGGCGGCCTTCACCAAGGGCGGCGGCCAGGTCGTCGAGGCCCTGAAGGTGCCGCTCGCGGCGCCCGACTTCGCGCCGTTCCTGCAGCGTGCCCGCGACGCCTCGCCCGACGCCGTGTTCGTCTTCGTGCCGTCCGGCCAGGGCGCGACCTTCGTCAAGCAGTTCATCGAGCGCGGCCTCGACAAGGCCGGCATCAAGATCATCGGCACCGGCGACGTGACCGACGACGATCTCCTGAACGGCATGGGCGACCAGGTGATCGGCACCGTGACGGCGCACATGTACTCGGCCGACCACCCCTCCGAGCTCAACAAGAAGTACGTCGAGGCGTTCAAGAAGGCCAACAACGGCCTGCGCCCGAACTTCATGTCGGTCGGCGGCTACGACGCCATGCATCTCGTCTACGAGGCGCTGAAGAAGACCAACGGCGACACCAACGGCGACAAGCTCCTCGCCGCCATGAAGGGCATGGCCTGGGAGAGCCCCCGCGGCCCGATCTCGATCGACCCGGAGACGCGCGACATCGTGCAGAACATCTATGTCCGCAAGGTCGAGAAGAAGAACGGCGAGCTCTACAACGTCGAGTTCGAGACCTTCAAGGACGTGAAGGATCCCGGCAAGGCGAAGAAGTGAGCTTGGTCGCTGCCCTCTCCCCGCTGCGCGGGGTCGCGCAATTGCGCGACAAGAGGGTGGCGCGCCGCGAAGCGGCGTGTCGGGTGAGGGGGCCTCTCGTGGATACGGCGACGCCCCTCACCCGACATCCGCGCTGGACGCGCGAATGTCGACCTCTCCCCGCGTGCGGGGAGAGGTTCTGAAGCGTCAACGTCTCACCCCCCGGCGGCCCCATGGTCACGATCCTGTTCGACGGCATCGCCTACGGCATGCTCCTGTTCGTGCTCGCCGCCGGGCTGTCGGTGACGCTCGGGCTGATGAATTTCGTCAATCTCGCGCACGGTGCCTTCGCGATGGCGGGCGGCTACGCGGCGCTGGTGGCGGTGAACCGGCTCGGCGTGCCGTTCGGGCTCGGCCTCGTCGTCGCCTTCCTGTTCTCCGCCGCGCTGGGCGCGCTGCTCGAACGGACCCTCTACGTCCACGTCTACGCCAAGAGCCACCTCGACCAGGTGCTGTTCACCATCGGGCTCGTCTTCATGTCGGTCGCCATGGTCGACTACATGATGGGCTCGTCGCAGCAGTTCATCGCCATCCCGTCCGAGCTGCAAGGCCAGGTCACGGTCTTCGGCATCGGCATGAGCAAGTACCGGCTCCTGATCATCGTCGTCTGTGGCCTGATCACGGCGCTCCTGCAGCTCGGGCTGACGCGGACGCGCTTCGGCAGCCGGCTGCGCGCCGCGGTCGACGACCAGCGGGTGGCGCGTGGGCTCGGCATCAATGTCGGTGCCGTATTCGGCCTCACCTTCGCGTTGGGATCGGGCCTCGCCGGCCTCGGCGGCGCGCTCGGCGCCGAGATCCTCGGTCTCGACCCGATCTTCCCGCTCAAATACATGATCTACTTCCTGATCGTCGTGACGGTGGGCGGCACCTCGTCGATCACCGGTCCGTTCCTCGCCTCGCTGCTGCTCGGCATCGCCGACGTCGCCGGCAAGTACTACGTGCCGCAGCTCGGGGCCTTCGTCATCTACACGATCATGATCGTGGTGCTGATCCTGCGGCCGCAGGGCCTGTTCGTCCGGAAGGGTGCGCGATGAGAGGTCCCGACGTGTCGACCTCGGCGACGCTCGCGAGCGCGATCTCGGCGCAGTTCACGGCCCGCGCCCGCTGGACGCCGCTCGAGATCGTGTTCTGGCTCGCCGCGGCGGCGACCATCTGGGTACTGCCCGAGCACCATCTGATCCTCACCGAGATCGTCATCTGGGCGCTGCTCGCGCTGTCGCTCGACCTGATCCTCGGCTATGCCGGCATCATCTCGCTCGGCCACGCGGCCTTCTTCGGCGTCGGCGCCTACACGGCCGGCTTGCTCGCCAAGCACGCGCTGGTCACCGAGCCGGTGCTCGGCCTGCTGGTCGCCGGCCTGGCCGGCGGCTTGTTCGGTTTCGTCACCAGCTTCCTGGTGCTGCGCGGCACCGATCTCACCCGCCTGATGGTGACGCTCGGCGTCGCCCTTCTGGTGCGCGAGGTCGCCAACCGGGCCGCCTGGCTCACCGGCGGCGCCGACGGCCTCCAGGGGATCGAGATGCAGCCGGTGCTCGGCCTGTTCCGCTTCGATCTTTACGGCCACACCGCCTATGTCTATAGCCTCTGCGTGCTGTTCGTGCTGTTCGTGATCGCGCGCCGCGTCGTCGGCTCGCCCTTCGGCCTGTCGCTGCAGGCGATCAAGGGCAACCCGCTGCGCGCCGCGGCGGTCGGCATCGGCCAGACCTGGCGACTGGTCGGCATCTACACCATGGCGGCCGCCTATGCGGGCGTCGCCGGCGCGCTGCTGACCCAGACCACCGCCTTCACGTCGCTCGAGTCGCTCTCCTTCGACCGCTCCGCCGACGCGCTCCTCGTGCTGATCATCGGCGGCACCGGGCATCTCTACGGCGGACTGATCGGCGCTGTCGTGTTCCGCTTCGCCCAGGACTGGATCGCGGCGGCGACGCCGCAGTACTGGCAGTTCTGGATCGGCCTGTTCCTGGTGCTGATCGTGCTGGTCGGCCGCGACCGCATCGGCGGCTGGTTCGCGCCGCTGCGCCGACTCGTCGACCGCGTGTCCGACTGGCGGTCTTGGCGCGGCTCTTCGCGACGCGCGGAGCCCGCGCCGGACGAGGGAGGGCGCCCGTGATGTCCATGTCCCCTGTTCCGGTCCTGGAGACCCGCCGGTTGGAAAAACGCTTCGGCGGCATCGTCGCGTCGAACGACGTCAACCTGTCGATCGCGCGCGGCGCCCGCCATGCGCTGATCGGCCCCAACGGGGCCGGCAAGACGACGCTGGTCAACATGCTGACCGGCGTGCTCAAGCCGTCGGGCGGCGAGATCCTGCTCGACGGCAAGCAGATCACGATGCTCGATCCGCACCAGCGGGTGCGGCTCGGCATCGCCCGCACGTTCCAGATCAACCAGCTCTTCGCCGATCTCACCCCGGTCGAGACGCTCGGCCTGGCGATCTCCGAGCGGCTCGGCACCGGCACGCATTTCTGGCGGGTGCCGGGCACCCGGCCCGAGGTGGTCGACGAGATCGCCGCGCTGCTCGAGCGCTTCGGCCTCGCCGACGTGATGCACGAGCGCACCGGCGTTCTGCCCTACGGCAAGCAGCGGCTCCTGGAGATCGCGCTCGCCTTCGCGTGCCGGCCGCGCGTGCTGCTGCTCGACGAGCCGGCCGCCGGCGTGCCGGAGGCGGAGCGCCACGAGATTCTCGCCGCCGTCGCCGGCCTGCCGGCGGACGTCACGGTGCTCTTGATCGAGCACGACATGGACATCGTCTTCACCTTCGCGGACCGCATCTCGGTGCTGGTCAACGGCCAGCTCTTCGTCGAGGGCACGCCCGACGAGGTGGCGCGCGATCCGCGGGTCAAGGCCGTCTACCTCGGCGAGTCGCTCGAATCCGGGGAGGCGGTCGATGCCTGAGCTCCTGGAGATCGAGCGCCTCTCGGCCGGCTACGGCGAAGCCGTGGTGCTGAACGAGATCTCGCTCACGCTGGCGGAAGGGCGCTCGCTGGCGCTGCTCGGCCGCAACGGCATGGGCAAGACGACGCTGGTCAACACCATCGTGGGGGTGACGCGCTGGCGCGGCGGCACCATCAGGCTCGCCGGCCGCGACATCACGCGGCTGCGCCCCGACCAGCGCGCCCATGCCGGCATCGGCTGGGTGCCGCAGGAGCGCAACATCTTCAAGTCGCTCACCGTCCACGAGAACCTCACCGCCGTGGCGCGCCCCGGCGCGTGGTCGCCCGCCAAGGTCTACGCGATGTTCCCGCGGCTCGCCGAGCGGCGCGGCAATCTCGGCAACCAGCTCTCCGGCGGCGAGCAGCAGATGCTGGCGGTCGGCCGCGCCCTCGTTCTCAATCCCCGCCTGATGCTGCTCGACGAGCCGACCGAGGGACTCGCGCCGATCATCGTCGAGGAGCTGATCGCCGCGCTCTCGCGCATCACCCGCGACGAGGGCCTGTCGGCCATCGTGGTCGAGCAGAACGCGCAGAAGATTCTCGGTGTCACCGACCAGGCCGTGGTGCTGGAGCGCGGCAGCGTGGTCCACGCCGGCGACAGCGCCGCGCTGAAGGCCGACCGCGCCGTGCTGGAAGGCTTTCTCGGTGTCAGCCACGGCGGCCCGAAGCGGGGAGCGACGAGGGTCGAGGCAAGTCATCACGTTGCGGGCGGGTGACGCCCGTCACCGGTTCTGCGGCGTCATGCCCGCGCTCGTCGCGGGCATCCACGAGCACGGTCGCCGTCCGCAACGACGTGGATGGCCGGGACGAGCCCGGCCATGACGGAGTGGTCGGCGAGGAGCATCGACACATGCGGCCCCGCGCCGCCAGGGAGGAGAAGCACATGTCGCGCAATCGTCCGCCGTTCCGGGCCGATCAGGTCGGCAGCCTCTTGCGGCCCGCCGCCCTGAAGGAGGCGCGCGCCCGCTTCCAGGCCGGCGAGATCCCGGCGGAGGAGCTCCACCGCGTCGAGGACGAGGAGATCCGCCGCGTCATCCGCACCCAGGAGGACATCGGGCTCCAGGCCGTCACCGACGGCGAGTTCCGCCGCTCCTGGTGGCATTTCGACTTCCTCAAGAAGCTCGACGGCGTCGAGGGCTTCGAGGCGCAGTCCGGCATCCAGTTCCACGGCGTGCAGACGCGCGCCGAAGGCGTGCGGGTGACCGGCAGGGTCGGCTTCTCGGGCCATCCGATGCTGGAGCATTTCAAGTTCCTGGCGGCCAACACCAAGGTCGTGCCGAAGATGACGATCCCGTCGCCGACGCTGCTGCACTTCCGCGGCGGCCGCAAGGAGATCAGCACCTCGGTCTATCCGGATCTCGACGCCTTCTTCGACGATCTCGGCCGCGCCTACAAGAAGGCCGTCAAGGCCTTCTACGACGCCGGCTGCCGGTATCTGCAGTTCGACGACACGGTGTGGGCCTATCTGTGCTCCAAGGAGCAGCTCCAGCTCGCCCGCGAGCGCGGCGAGGAGGTCGAGAAGCTGCCGCGCATCTATGCCGAGGTGATCAACCACGCGATCTCCGACCGGCCGCACGACATGGTGATCACGACGCATGTGTGCCGCGGCAACTTCCGCTCGACCTGGATCAGCGAGGGCGGTTACGAGCCGGTCGCCGAGCGCCTGCTCGGCGAGATCGACTACGACGGCTATTTCCTGGAGTACGACACCGAGCGGGCCGGCGGCTTCGAGCCGCTGCGCTTCCTGCCCAAGGGCAAGAAGGTCGTCGTGCTCGGTCTCGTCACGTCGAAGACCGGCACGCTGGAGAATCCCGACGCGGTGAAGCGCCGCATCGAGGAGGCGGCGAGGTTCGCGCCGCTCGATCAGCTCGCGCTCAGCCCGCAGTGCGGCTTCGCCTCCACCGAGGAGGGCAACATCCTGGCCGACCAGGAGCAGTGGGCGAAGCTGTCGATGATCGTCGAGATCTCCCGCGAGGTGTGGGGCTGAGCGGGCACATCCGCGCCGCCGCACGCGATGCGCGGGCTCGGCCCGCGCATCGAGGCCGCCGCGCCGTGCCTTGCGGTTTCCTGATGGGGCGATATCTGAGGTCGAGGGTCTCGTCCTCGCGTCTCGCGCCGTGGAATCCGCCTGCATGATCACGAGCCTGATCGCCGACATCGGCGGCACCAACACGCGACTCGCCGTGACCGGCCCGGAGGGCCGGCCCGAGCGGGTCCACAGCTTCGCCAACGATCGCGTCGCGACGCTCGACGACGCGATCGCGGACTATCTCGCCGCGTCCGGTCTCGCCCCGCAGGCCGCCGTGCTCGCCGTCGCCGGGCCCGTGCGGGGCCGCAGGATCGCCCTCACCAACCGCGACTGGGTGCTCGACCTCGATCGCATCGAGGCGCGCTTCGGCTTCCGCTGGGCGTGCGCCATCAACGATTTCGAGGCCTTCGCCTGGGCGCTGCCGACCTTCGGGCGCGACGATCTGCGGCCGCTCGGGGCCGCGCTGCCGGGGCGCGACGGGCCGCTCGCGGTGCTCGGCCCCGGCACCGGGCTCGGCGTCGCCGCGCTGGTGCCGGAGGAGGCCGGCGGCTACACGGCGGTGGCGAGCGAGGCCGGCCACATGTCGTTCGGTCCTGCGGCGCCCGACGAATGGCCGGTGTTCCAGCGGATCGCCGCGACCGTCGAGACGGTGTCGGCCGAGACCGTGATCTCGGGCGCCGGTCTCGCGCGGCTCCACGCGGCGCTGCATCCGGACTCGCCGGCACACGACGGCGCGATGATCGATGCGGCCGGCATCGACGCGGCGGCGGAGCGCGGAGATCCGGCGGCGCGCGCGACGGTCGCGTTGTTCGTGCGCCTGCTCGGCCGCTTCGCCGGCGACGTCGCGCTCGGCTTCAAGTCGACGGGCGGCCTCTATGTCGGCGGCGGCGTCGCCCAGAAGCTCGGGGACCTGATCGACGGCGCGGCGTTTCGGGCCGCCTTCGAGGCGCATCCGCCGATGCGGCCGATGCTGGAGGCGATCCCGACCGCGCTCGTCACCTGCAGCGAGCCGGGCCTGCTCGGCTGCGCGGCGCATGCGGCCCATCTCGCTCGCCGAAACGCCGCGCGCACCGCGCCGGCCTGATCGCGACCCGCGCGAAACCCCCGCTTCGGCGGGCCACTGCGGCAGGCGTGGCCGGGACGACCCGCATGTGTCCATGGGGCCACAGTCGCGAATACGGTGAAGAATACGTATCTGCGCCCTCTTGATGCAGGTCGGCGCGTTGGTTCTAATCGAGGCCATGAGCACCGTTCTGATCGAGATTCGCCGTGCCAAGGTCTCCGATGCGACGTCGGTCGCAGCGGCCCACGACGAGGCTTGGCGGACCGCCTATCGCGGCATCATCCCGGGCGCCGAGCTGGAAAAGCTGGTGCAGCGGCGCGGCCCGGCCTGGTGGGACGGCGCCATCCGCAAGGGCAGCCGCGTCTCGCTGTTCTGCTTCGGCGATCAGATCGCGGGCTACTCCAACTACGGCCGCAACCGCGCCCGCAGCCTCGCCTACGAGGGCGAGGTCTACGAGCTCTACATGCGGCCGGAGTTTCAGGGCCTCGGTTTCGGCCGCCGTCTGTTCACCGCGGCGCGGCGCGACCTCGCGCAGAACGGCATGAAGAGCCTCGTGGTCTGGGCGCTGTCCGACAACGAGCCGGCGCTGGACTTCTATCGCGCGCTCGGTGGCCGCCCGGTGGCGCGCTCGTCCGAGACCTTCGGCACCAAGACGCTCGACAAGATCGCCTTCGCCTGGCCGGCCTGACGCCGCGTCGCCGGCGGCCCGCGTCGTCGGCAGGTGTTCCGCCCAGCGGCGGCGCGATCTGATTCTCGTCTGCGGGAACCTCTCGTGAGTCCAGCGGGCGCGTTCGCCGTATCGGCGACACGAGCATCACCGCGTCGCCGAGAGTCATCCTTCTCCGATGATCTCCTGGCGGCGGCGCTCGAGCTCGGCCGAGTAGCGGCGCAGCAGATAGGCCTCGGTGAGCAGGCCGACGACCTTGCGGGTCTCCTCCGATTCGACGACCGCCAGCGCCTCCGCCTCGGTGCGGTCGAACACGGCCGCGGCCTGCTTGGCCGTCATGGTGCGCGACAGCATCTCCTCGGAAAAGCGCAGCAGGCTGCGCACCGGCGCCGCCTCGTCGCGCTCGGCCGCATGCGCGTCCGGCACGGAGACGAGGCCGGCATAGACGTCGTTCGCGTCGACCGCCACCACCTGTCCGGTCGAGCCCAGCGGGAAGGCGCGGCGCAACGCCCCGATCGTGGTGTCGGCCGGCACGGTGCGGGCCTCGCGCATCATCCGACCGACGGTGAGGTCGCGCATCCAGCCGACATCGGCGGCGCTGCGGATCGTCTCGCCGCGCAGATGGAATCGCCAGGTCGCGAAGGAGTAGCCGAAGGTTTCGCGCGTCACCTGGGCGGCGACGATCACAGCGACCAGCACGGCGACCGTGAGCCACAGGTCGCCGGTCGATTCGAGCGCGATGAACGTCATGGTCAGCGGTCCGCCGATCACGGTGGCGGCGAGCGCGCTCATCGCCACGACGGACCAGATGTTCGAGTCGACCTGCAGGCTAGGGGCCACCGTGGCGATCGCGACGGCGAAGATCTGGCCGGCGAGCGCGCCCATCAGCAGCGACGCGAAGAACAGGCCGCCGCGGAAGCCGGCGCCGAGCGACACCACCGAGGCGACGATCTTCAGCGCGAGGATCAGCGCGATCGTCTTCAGCGACAGGTCGAGCAGCCCGACGAGATGCAGGGCGCCGTGCCCGGACGACAGCACCCGCGGCGTGATCAGGGCGAGACAGCCGACGACGAGGCCGCCGAGGAACGGCCGCAGCGCCGGCTTGACGAAGCGCACGAACAACGCCTCGACCACGGCGACGGATCGCATCACCGCGATCCCGAGGCCCGCCATGGCGAGGCCGAGCAGGGCGGCGAACAGGAGATCGTGATGGGCGACCGTGCCGCTCGGCACCGTGATGATGCCGAGATGGCCGGGCGAGAGCGCGCCGGCGACCGCGTAGCCGACCACGGCGGCGGCCGCGACCGGCGCGAGGCCGGCGACCGAGTAGGTGCCGATCACCAATTCGAAGGCGTAGAACGCGCCGGCGAGCGGCGCCTGGAAGGCGCCCGCGATGCCGCCCGCGGCCCCGCAGCCGACCAGCACCCGCAGGTCGCCGCGGCGCAGCCGGAACGCGATACCGAGCCGCGACGCGATGCCGGCCGCGAGCTGGGTATAGCCGGCCTCCAGGCCGACCGAGGCGCCGACCCCGCTCGACCACACGGTCTTGACCGCGACGACGACGCTGCCCAGCAGCGACATGCGGCCGCCGTGCAGGGCGTTGGCCTCGATCGGGTCGATCTCGCGCTGTGGCCGGCGCGTCGCCAGCCAGGCCGAGGCGATGCCGAAGGCGAGCCCGCCGAGGCACGGCACCGCGACCGCCGCGACCGGATCGACCGACCACGAGGCCGACAGCCGCGTCCCGGCCGGGATGCCGAACAGGAAGGCGTGCAGGCCGTCGACGGCGGCGTTCATGACGGTGACCACGAGGCCGGCGATGGCCCCGGCCATGGCGCCGAGCACGACCAGCGCCGTCTCGCGCGAGCGGACGAGCGATCGCAGCCGGTGGGGTGCTTCGAACTCGGTAGGGACGGGGGCCACGCGATGCCTTGCCGGAGAACGCCGGTTCATGCAGGCCACGCCGACGCGGCCGTACTGTGGCGAAGCCGGCGGAGAGCGGCAAGCAGGGCGGGGCGCGCGCCCTCGCTCGCCCGCCCGTGCGTCAGGTTCCGCCGGAGCGGCACGCCGGCGGCGCCAGGGCGGCCAGGAACGCGGCCTGCGGGATGAACAGGCCCTGCGCCCGCACGAGGCCCTTGCCGAGGTCGCACAAGAGGTCGCCCTTGCCGTAGAGGCTCTCGGCGCCCGTCTCGTCGAGCACGATCTGGGCGTTCACGGCATTGGCGACCTTGAGGCAGACCTTCAGCGGCAGGTTCGCCTTGACCAGGCCGGTGACGATCGTCTTGTCGGGGCGCTGCGTCGCCAGCACCAGATGGATGCCGGCGGCCCGCCCCATGCCGGCGATGCGGGCGACCAGCGCCTCGAACTCCTTCTTCTCGTCGCGGCCGGCCAGGATCAGGTCGGCGAACTCGTCGAGCACCAGCACCAGGAACGGGATGTCGGTCTCGCCGGCGGCGATGCGCTCGGCCAGATTGGCGAAGCCGCCGCGCTTGAGCCGCTGGTAGCGCTCCTCCATCTCGGCGATGGCGGCGCGCAGGATCGCCATCGCGTCGGCGAGCGTGGTCGCCACCGGACGCCACAGATAGGGGCTCGCCTCGACGCCCGCGAAGGTGAGGATCTTCGGATCGATCAGCGCGATCCGGACCGCCTGCGGCGCGTTGCGCAACGCGAGCGTCGCGACCATCGCCTTCAGCCACTCGCTCTTGCCCGAGCCGGTGGAGCCGGCGACAAGCGCGTGGCAGGTGTTGGGGTCGGCGAAGTCGGCGACCACCGGCTCGCCCTCCACCCCGATGCCGATCGGGATCGCCACCGGGCTCTTCAGCGCGGCCGCGAGCGGCCCGGCGAGCGCGTCCTGCAGGAGGCATGCCGTCGGCTCCGGCCGCGGCAGGTCGAGCATGACGAAACCCTTGCCGGCGCGGATCAGCGGCGGCTCGGCGAGCGCCAGCGCGACCTGAAGATCGGCCGCCCGGTTGGCGAGCGAGGCGACCTTCACGCCCGGCCTCGGCGTCAGCTTGATGCGGACGAGCTGCGGCCCCTGAATGACGCCCGTCACCTCGACCCCGAGGTTGTGCGCGCCGAACGCGGTGATCACCCGGTGGCCGAGCAGCGCGACGCCGGGATCGCGCTTTTGCGCGGGCGTCTCCGCGCGTGCGGGCCGCAGCCCCGTCTCGGCGGCGGATCGCGTGGTCGGAAACAGCTCCCGAAGCACCGGTGCCACCATGTCCGAAAAGATGCCGGCGAGATCGTCGCGCGTGACGTGCAGCTCGGAGAACTCCGGAAGATAGTATTCGAGCGTGCCGGCGAAGGCGCAGCCGGGGCGCCAGAGCGGCAGCAGATGGGCGTAGATCGACAGCTGCACCAGATCGTGCTTCTGCCGGTCGCCCTGCGAGAGCTTGTAGTCGACGACCTCGAGATGGCCGCCGGGATGGATGCGGATCGCGTCGACGCGGGCGCGGATTTCGACGACGCCGTCGCCGACCCGCACCGGCACGCGGGCGAGATCCTGCTCGGCGGCGACGAACACGTCCTGCCAGGTCTCGAAGCTCTTCGCGCGTCGCCGCAGATCGATCAGCCGGGTGCAGAAGCTCCGCAGCCGCGCCGTGAACAGCTGCGCCTCCTCGCCGCGGCCCTCGGCGAACAGCTTGTCGGTGAGAGCCTGCAGCGAGGTCGCCCACAGATGATCGACCAGCGCCTCGGCCGTGTCGGCCTTCGCCGCCGCCGCGATGCTCTCGGGCGCGGTCAGCCAGCGCACCAGCGCCTCGGCCTCGGTGTGGAAGCGCAGGCTCATCGCCCGAACCGTGCCGGGCGGCGCGAAGCTGCGGGTCGACGGCTTCTCGCCGGCGCGCCAGCGCGCCCGCCAATCCTCGTCGAGGACCGCGGCGGTCAGCTCGCTCGCCGTCAGGGTGTGTTGCGCCATTGCAGGAAGATCGTCTTGGGCCCCGGATGCGCCTTCAGGTTCGGATGCAACTCGACGCTGCGCAGGAGCGGATCGCGCAAGGTCTCGTCGCCGAGCCGGCCGAGCACCGCCGCGATGTCGACGATCTTCTGCTCGCGCACGGTCTCGAGCACCAGGCGCAGACGCTTGGGGTCGAGCTCGATCGCCGCCGCGCCGTCGGCCATCACCTGTCCGTCGGCCGGCTGCCCGGCCGGCGTTTGTTCGTTCGATGTCGCCGCCGGGGCGGCGCCGTTACCGGCGGGCTGCGGCGGCGACCCGGCGGGCGACGACGGCGGCCGCTCGGCGAGGCTCTTCAACAGTGGAGCGAAGCGCGCCTGTAGGAAGGCCAGCGTCTCGGCGCCGCTATACGGGATGTTGCCCTGCAGGGCGTTCGAGTACAGCTCGCGCGCCGCGTGCAGCTCGCACACCTGATCGAGCGTCAGCGCCACGATGGCGAAGCCCTTCTGCTCGGCGGCCGCGATCTGCTTGTTCGTGCCGGTCCAGCTCGGGCGCGGCACCTTGGGCAGGTCGGGCGTGCGGAACACGTAGGTGCGCACGGCGCGTCCCGGAATCGCCTCGGCGAGATCGACCGCCTCCTTGGCGATGCTGCCCCAGCGATGCCAGTGGTCGCCGCCTTCGAAGGCGAAGAACACCGAGCGGTCCGGCCACGCCCACTCGACCGTGACGTAACGGCGATGCGCCGGCCGGCTCACCGTGACGCCGGGCTGCCCCTTGCCGACGTCCTTGACGAACCACATCAGCGCATCCGGGCTGTAGGCGATCAGCGCCTGCTTGGAGCGCACGTCGTTGACCTGGAGGAGGAACAGATCGTCGAGTGGTGGAGGTGGGGGCGGAGGTCCCGGCTCGGCGAGCGCACGGAACCGCTCGGCGGCCCGCATCAGCAGGTCCCGGACGCCGATCTCGTTCAGACGATCAAAAAGTGATTCCAGCCAGCCGTCGGCGAAGAAGCTCTCGATTACTTCATCGCCGGCATCATACTCCGATAGGCGCGCGCAGATCAGCTCGCGAGCACCCGAAATCTTGATACCCTCGAGCATGATCTCTGGAGAAAGTCGATCACGCTGCGGGTGCGCGATCCGTGGTAATATCTCGGCCAACCAATTCCCCTGGTTGGTCGTGATCACGGTAAGGTGGTTGCGCAGATCGACATAGAGCTGGTCGATGCAGTTGCCGAGCGTGCGCACCAGCGCCGGATCGCTGGCGTAGAACTCGGTCTGGTCGAAGCAGAACAGGAACGGCCGATAATAAGAAGCCAGCAGGCACAGCCCCTGCAGGCGGCGGAACGAGAGGTCGTTGATCTCCTGTGCCGTGGCGTCGGCCCGCACCTCGTTGTCGGCGGCGGAGAGGCCGAGGAAGTCGAGCTCCTCCGGCTCCAGCGACTCGGCGCGCAGCCATTTGAGCGCGGTGCGGCGGCCTTCGCCGGCGCGCTCGTCGAGCGCGATCGCGGCCAGCACGATCAGCCAGGCCTGCTCGCGGCCGTCGAGATCGATGCCGCGCAGATGCATGCGGGTCGTCAGCTTGCCGATATCGCGCGGATCGAGGATGCGGCCGCTCAGCCACTCGAACCACGGCCGCGTCTTGTCGTCCGGCAGCGTCGCCTCGGCGCCGAGCTTGCGCAGGAACGCCACGGCGCCGGCCGCGTCCTTGTAGTTCGGCAGGTCGGCGATGAAGTCGGCCGCGACATGGGCGAGGGTGCCGACGGCGAGCGACTCGATCTGCCGCGGCGCGCCGCGGCGGGCCTCGTCCGGCTGCTCCAGCTCCTGCAGGGTGAGCAGCAGTATCGAGTGCCACGCCTTGAACGGATCCTGGAACGGCCGCAGATACACCTTGGTGGCGCGCCGCCCGAGCTTGCCGAACAGCCGGCCGAGCAGATGCGACTTGCCGTAGCCGCGGTCCGGCGAGACGACGAGCTGCGCCTTCTTGGCGCGCGCCGGCTTGCGCGGGGGCGGGCCGCCATCGAGCGCCGAGAATTCGCGATTGAGCCGGCTCAGCGGCGCGTCGTTGAGCCCCCTCACCGAGAACGACACGTCGCGCGGCTCGCGCACCACGTCGTCCTCGAACGGGTTGACGGCGATATCGGTCACGCGGCGGCTCATCGCTCGTCCTTGACGACGACGGTGACGAACGGCTCGGAGAAGCCCGCGATCCGGATGCCGGCCGCGATCACGGCCGCGGGCAGCTCGACCGAGGTGGTCGGATGCAGCGACACGCGGCCGGCCTTCGCCTCGGCGAGCAGCAGCGCATGCAGGCTTTCACGCGATGCTCCCAGCGCCGTCTCCAGATCCAGGATCTTCACGGCCGAGAAGCCGCCCTGCTCGGCCTTGATGCGGCGATAGGCCGGGAGGAGGGTTTCGAAGGTCGGGGCGGGCGCGGCAGGCGGGGCCGGACCGGGCGCCGGTGCGGTCTGCGGCGCGCCGCGGTCCGCCGTGGCGTCGGTGCCATCCGGCGCATCGAAGCCGAACCGCTCCGCCGCGACGTCCCGGTGCAGATAGTATTTCGACGTGCCGCACGACAATTCGACGATCGCCCGGCCCGCCACCGCGTGCTTGAGCGCGTCGGGAAAGAACCGCCGGTGCATGCCGGTGACCTTCTTCGCGAGCCCCGGCTTCGACACCAGCTTGGTGCCCGACTGCAGCACCAGCCGCACCACGATGGCGCTCGCCGTCTCGATCGACGGCCCGCGGCCGCGGCCGAAATAATACTGCGTGCCGCCGTGCCGCACCGGCCCCCAGATCGCCCCCTCGCGGGTCAGCGCCGCGAGCGTTTCGCGCAGCGCGGCCTCGCGCTCCGCACGGCCGCCTTTCGCACTGCCCACGAATTTCGTCTTCAGCGCGCCGAGCGTGACGCCGGCGTCTCCTGCGGCGGCGATGGCCGGCGAAAGGTCGTCGAGGGAAGCCATGGGGTATCGGCCGGTCCGGCTATGAATCGGGGGAGGCGATCGCCCGCATCATAGTCGGTGTGCGGTGCGAGAAAAGCCCCATTCGGTCCGCCGGCGGGCGGCATCCTCCTGCCATCCGGCACTTGCACCGCCTGGCTGGCGGGCTGCGACGTTCCGCAGCGCGATTTGCGCCGCCCGTTCTCGCATCGCATCGAATGCACCGCACAATACGAATCTGATCACGTCGCGGCCGTGCGACGCTCCGACCAGCTTTTCATACCAGGTGGGCATGCTACGCTTCGGGCGCTTCCTCGCGGGCGCGGTGCGGGCTCGCCGCCACGCCTTCGCTCGCCGCCTCTTCCGACGCTCGCGACTTTTCTGATGCTCGCGACGTCGCCTTCGTTCTCCACCTCGTCCGCGCTCGCCACCGGTTTGTCCGTCGACACGGAGTCTGCGACATGAAATCAGTGCTCGTCCTGGCCGCTCGCGCGGCCGGTGCCGTCCTCGTGCAAGGCGTCCTCGCGCTCGGCCTGGTCGTGCAGGGCGTCCTCGTCGAGGATGCCGCCGCCGAAACCTATCCCAGCCGTCCCATCACGGTTATCGTCGCCGCCAGCGCCGGCGGGCCGACCGACACCATCGCCCGCATCGTGACGGAGCGCATGGCGGCGGCCCTCGGCGGCGCCACGGTCGTGGTCGAGAATGTCGGCGGGGCGTCCGGCACCATCGGCACCGGCCGGGTCGCCCGCTCGCCGGCCGACGGCTACACGCTCGGCATCGGCGGCTGGAACCACTACGTCGTCAACGCCGGCATCTATCCGAACCTCAATCACGACCTGTTCGGCGACTTCGCGCCCGTCGCCCAGCTCGCGGCCGGGCCGCAGATCATCCTGTCGAAGAAGGACGTGCCCGCGACCAATCTGAAGGAGCTGATCGCCTGGCTGAAGAGCCAGCCCGGTCCGACCATGGCGACCGGCGGGGTCGGTGCGCCCGGCCACGTCTCGGGGCTCACGTTCCAGGACAAGATCGGGGTGAAGTTCCAGTTCGTGCCGTATCGCGGCTCGGCGCCCGGCCTCAAGGACGTCGTCGCCGGCCATCTCGACACCATGATCGAGCAGACGTCGGGCGCGCTGCCGCAGATCCGCGCCGGCACCGTGAAGGCCTACGCCGTGACCTCGCCGACCCGCCTCGCCGTGCTGCCCGATCTGCCGACCACCGAGGAGGCGGGGCTGCCCGGCTTCCAGGTCTCGGTCTGGCAGGGGATGTGGGCGCCGAAGGGGACGCCCAAGGAGGTGCTGGAGAAACTCGGCGCGGCGGTGCGCGAGGCGCTCGCCGATCCCAAGGTGAAGGCGCGTTACGCCGAGATCGCCCAGGAGATCCCGCCCGCCGCCCACCAGACGCCGGACGGCTTCACGGCCTACCACAAGGCCGAGATGGACAAGTGGCTGCCGGTGATCAAGGCCGCCAACATCACCCCGAACTGAGGCGACAAGCCCGGGGCGGCGGCCGGCGGCGATCCGGCCGCGCGTCGGTCGGCGATAGATGCACAAGATTGCTCAATCGCGCAAAACGAACCATTTGCATCATCACTGCCCCGGGCGCAGCCTCCGGCTGCCAACCGCTTCGACGCGCCGGCGGCGGCCCCTCCGCCGAGCCGGCGCGACCTCCAGGGAGATCGCCGATGACCTTCACGAGACGCCTCGCGCTCGCCGCGCTGGCGCTGCCCCTCGTCGCCGCCGCGCCCTCCGTCGCGCCGGCCCAGTCGTTCCCCACCAAGCCCGTGCACATCCTGGTGCCCTATGCGGCGGGCGGCGCCGTCGACGTGCTGGCCCGCACGGTCGGCCAGGCGGTGTCGAAGACCTGGGGCCAGCAGATCGTCGTCGACAACCGGCCCGGCGCCGGCGGCATCATCGCCTCGCAGGCGCTGATCCAGTCGCCCGCCGACGGCACCACGCTGCTGCTGGTCGCCAGCGGCCATCCGCTCAACCAGTTCTTCTATCCGAAGCTCCCCTACGACACCTTCGCCGACTTCACGCCGATCACCGAGGTCGCCTATTCGCCGCTCACCATCAACGTGGCGAAGGCGAGCCCGGTGAAGAGCCTGAAGGAGCTGCTCGACCAGGCGCGGGCGAAGCCGGACGCGCTGTCCTACGGCATGTCGGGCATCGGCACCTCGGCGCATCTCGCCGGCGAGCTCCTCAACCACATGGCCAAGGTGAAGATCGTCGCCATCCCCTACAAGGGCGGCGCGCCGGCGCTGATGTCGGTGATCGCCGGCGAGATCCCGATGAGCATCAACCCGATGGCCGAGGTGGTCGGGCAGCTCGAGGGCGGCACCGTGCGGGCGCTCGCGGTGACGACCGGGGTGCGCTCGCCGGCCCTGCCGAACGTGCCGACCGTCGCCGAGGCGGGCGTCGCCGGCTTCGATACCGCCGTCTGGTGGGGCCTGCTCGGGCCCAAGGGCATGGACCCGGCCCTGGTGGAGAAGATCCAGAAGGACGTCGCTGCGGCCCTCAAGGACCCGACCGTCGAGGCCTATCTGAAGAAGACCGGCTCGGTCGCGGTCGGCTCCACGCCGAAGGATTTCGCCGCCTTCATGAAGGCCGAGGCCGACAAGTGGGGCCCGGTGATCAAGGCCGCCAAGATCGAGTTGAAGTGAGGCGGCGCGTCGCCGGGGATCGTTCCGCGGGCGGTTCGGGCAGGGTGTCGCGCCGATCCGCAGCCCGCCCTCTCCCCCGCATGCGGGGGAGAGGTGGAGAGGGGGCGCCTCGGCGTGACGCCGGCGCCACCCTGTCGCGAGATCAGCAGCAGCCGGGGCGATAGACGACGGCGTAGCCGCAGCCGCCGCAGCCATAGCCGACCGGCACCGCGTAGGTGACGGGCGCGTAGCCCGACCAGCCGCAGCCGGTGCCGAAGGTGGCGCCGCAGCCGGTGCCCCAGCCGGACGAGACCACCGGCGCGGCGCCGCCGTACCCGTACCCATACCCGTACCCGGGCGCATAGCCGGCGGTGGCGCCGTAGACGGCCGCCGCGGCGACGCCGGCGCCGATCGCGGCCGGCGCCCACGGGCGATAGCCATAGCCCCGCCAGCCATAGGCGCGCGGGCCGTAGCCGCGCCACGCCGCCGCCCGCCAGCCATAGGAGCGGACGCCGGTGCCGCGCCAGCCGGCCCGATAGACGCCGTAGCCGCGCGCCATCGGGGGGCGCACCCAGGTGCGCCCGGCGACGCCGTAGCCGCCGCCCCGATACATCCCGGGGCCGTGCCACCGCTGCGCCGAGGCCGCGGGCGAAAACGCCAGGGTCGCCGCCCCGGCGATCAGCATCGTGTACGCGATACGCTTCATCTCGGTTCCTCTCGCTGTCGATGGTGCCGTTTCTCGACGGTGCCGTTTCCGACGCTGCATCGGTCGGTGGCGCCGCGGTCGACGGTGTGGCTTGCCGGTCTTCTGACGCCGGTCGTCGTGATGGCCGGTTCGGCCCGGACACGGCGGTTGCGCGCCGCACCCTCACGTCCAGGGCGAGTGTCAGCCAGCTGCCTCGCCGCGACAACGGCCGATCGCTAAAGTTCGAGGTAATTCCTCGTTATCCATGAATCTTAGGGTCGAGGCGGCCCGCAGCCGGCGTCGACCGGAGCGCGAGCCTCTTGCCTTAACCCGCACTTAAGCGCGCGCTCGCTACGCTCACGCGGGGACATGCCGGCGTCGTGGGGGCGTCGGTTGCCGGCGCTTGCCGGTGAAATCCGGGTGCCGAAAGGCGGTCCGGCCGGGGAGTGTCATGGCGCCGCCGAAGAGCACGCGAGACGCCGGAGCCGGGGCGGCATCGAAGAGCACGGCCGCGCGCGCCCCCGCGGTGAAGCCGCCGCAGAAAGGCGAACCCAAAAGATCCAAGGCGCCCGTGATCGTCGTCGACGAGGACGCTCAGGTGGGGGTGCCGCGCTCGGGAAAACGGCGGCGCGACGACGAGATCGACGCCTTCGATGTCGACGAGGAGCCGGCCATGGCGCAGGCGACCGGGAAGGGCGGGGGCGCCGGCGGCGGCGCGGCCAAAAAGAGCGACGGCAAGAGCGGCGGCAAGGCGGGTGGCGCCAAGGCCGCGGCGGGCAAAGGCGGCAAGGGCGGCGGCAAGGGGAAGGGCGGCAAGGGCCGCGGCCCGAAGGGCTCGGTGCTCGGGCGCGGCGTCTACTGGATGGCGGTCGCCGGCCTGTGGGTCGTGATCGCGGCGGGCGGCCTGTTCGTCTATGTGGCGATGCATCTGCCGCCGATCCACGCGCTCGAGGTGCCCAAGCGCCCGCCCAACGTCCAGGTCGTCGGCATGGACGGCACCCTGATGGCGAGCCGCGGCGACATGGGCGGCTCGGCGATCCCGCTGCGCGAGATGCCGGCGCATCTGCCCAACGCCTTCATCGCCATCGAGGACCGGCGCTTCTACTCGCATTTCGGCATCGACCTGATCGGGCTCGGCCGCGCCGTGTGGGCGAACGTCGCGCATCGCGGCATCGCGCAGGGCGGCTCGTCGATCACGCAGCAGCTCGCCAAGAATCTCTTTCTGCGGCCGGAGCGCACGCTGATGCGCAAGCTCGAGGAGGTGATGCTGGCGCTGTGGCTGGAGCAGAAGTTCTCCAAGCGCGAGATCCTCGAGCTCTACCTGAACCGCGTCTATTTCGGCTCCGGCGCGTATGGGGTCGAAGGCGCGGCGCAGCGCTACTTCGGCAAGTCGGCCCGCGAGGTGACGGTCGGCGAGGCGGCGCTGCTCGCCGGGCTCGTCAAGTCGCCCTCGAAGCTCGCGCCGACCCGCAACTACGACGGCGCCGAGCGCCGCGCCCAGCTCGTGCTCGCCGCGATGGCCGAGGAGGGCATGGCGCCGGACGCGACCATCAAGGCCGCGATGGCCGATCCGCCGCGCGTCGTGAAGCCGGGCGGCGGCTCGGCCGGCTACGTCGCCGACTGGGTGATGGACGTGGTCAACGACATCGTCGGCCGCGTCGAGGAGGATCTGGTCGTCGAGACGACCATCGACCCGGCCCTGCAGATTCTCGCCGAGCGCGCCGTGATCGACACGCTGATCCAGCGCGGCGAGAGGTTCGGGGTCGGTCAGGCCGCGCTCGTCGCGATGACGCCGGAGGGCGGCGTGCGGGCGCTGGTCGGCGGGCGGAACTATCAGGAGAGCCAGTTCAACCGCGCCGTCGCGGCGAAGCGCCAGCCCGGCTCGGCGTTCAAGCCGTTCGTCTATCTGACCGCGATCGAGCGCGGCCTCAAGCCCGACACGCTGCGCGACGACAAGCCGATCGCGATCAAGGGCTGGAAGCCGGAGAACTACGGCCGCGAGTATCACGGTCCCGTCACGCTGACCAATGCGCTGGCGCACTCTCTCAACACCGTGTCGGTGCGGCTCACCATGGAGTTCGGTCCGACCGCGGTGGCGAAGACCGCCTACCGGCTCGGCATCTCCTCCAAGCTCGAACCCAACGCCTCGCTGGCGCTCGGCACCTCGGAGGTGTCGGTGCTGGAGCTCACCAACGCCTACACGCCGTTCGCCAATGGCGGCGTCGCCACGGTGCCGCACGTCGTGCAGAAGATCCGCGGGCCGAAGGGCAAGGTGCTGTACGCCCGCCCGTCGTCGATGCTGGGCCGGGTGATCGAGCCCGCCTCCGTGGCGATGATGAATCAGATGATGCGCGAGACCGTGCGGGTCGGCACCGCGCGCGGCGCCGGCAGCGCCGTGCCGGGCTGGCCGGTCGCCGGCAAGACCGGCACCAGCCAGGATTTCCGCGACGCCTGGTTCGTCGGCTTTACCGGGCATCTCGTCACGGCCGTGTGGTTCGGCAACGACGACAACTCGCCGACCAAGAAGATGACGGGCGGCGGCCCGCCCGTGGAGGCGTGGTCGAAGTTCATGCGCAGCGCCCACGACGGCGTGCCGGTCGCCGATCTCGTCGGCCTCTCCGGCACCACGGCGACGCTGCCGCCGCCGGCATCTACGCCGGCCGCTGCGGGAAACCCGGGCGCCGCCGTCGCGCCGGGGCCCATGTCGTCGGCCCCGTCCGCGCCTTCGGCGCCGGCCTACGCCACGGCGCCCGGCTGGGGCGCCAGCGCCGCCGCCGCCCCGCCGCCGCGGCCGGCCCCCACCTCGGGCGGTTCCGCCGTCGGCGGCCCGCTCCGCCCGGCGGCCGCCGCCGGTCTAGACGGCTGGTTCCTGGACCGCCTCGGCGGCCGCTGAACTGATGAGCGGAGTGCGGGGCGGACTCGGCGCCCGCGACTCGGTGCCTGTGCGCGCTGGCCCGCAGTTCTTTAACGCCTGTGCGCGCTGGCGCGCAGTTCTTTAACGCCTGTGCGCGCTGGCGCGCAGTTCTTTAACGCCTGTGCGCGCTGGCGCGCGGCTCTT
>NZ_JBEOMB010000006.1:0-34358 GCF_046000175.1 Rhodoplanes sp. SY1 | reverse complement strand
ATCGGACGGGCGATGCGACGCCAAGCGATGATCGACGGGGTGGTCATTCCGGGGCGGCGCGAAGCGCCGAACCCGGAATCCAGCCCAGAACGCTGCGTTCGGGGGTGGGTGCCGGGCTCGCGCCGACATCCGCCGTCTGGATCGAAGCTGATCAGATCAACCCGGTAGACCCTCATGACCATCCTGATCAGGCCCGGTGCGGTGACGTTGTCGGAGTGGCGGGCCGTCTATCGCGGCGCCGCGATCGCGCTCGATCCGGCGACGCGGCCGGCGATCGCCGCCGGGGCCGCCGCGGTCGGGCGCATCCTCGCCAAAGGCGAGCCCGTCTACGGCATCAACACCGGCTTCGGGAAGCTCGCCAGCGTGCGCATCGGCGACGCCGATCTCGAGACGCTCCAGCGCAACATCGTGCTCAGCCACGCGGCCGGCGTCGGCGACGCGATGGCGCCGCCGGTCGCCCGGCTGATGATGGTCTTGAAGCTCGCGAGCCTGGCGCAGGGGGCCTCGGGCGTGCGCCTCGAGACGATCGATCTCCTCGCCGCCCTGGTGGCGAACGATCTGATCCCAGTGGTGCCGGCGCAGGGTTCGGTCGGCGCCTCGGGCGATCTCGCGCCGCTCGCCCACATGACGGCGGCGATGATCGGGGTCGGCGACATTCTCGTCCGCGGCACCCGCGTGCCCGCCGCCGAGGCCCTGTCGGGCGCCGGGCTGGCGCCGCTGACGCTCGCGGCCAAGGAGGGGCTGGCGCTCCTCAACGGCACCCAGTTCTCCACCGCCCAGGCGCTCGCCGGCCTGTTCGAGGCGGAGCGGCTGTTCCACTCGGCGCTCGTCACCGGGGCGCTCGCGACCGACGCGGCGCGCGGCTCCGACACGCCGTTCGATCCGCGCATCCACGCGCTGCGCGGCCATCGCGGCCAGATCGAGACCGCGGCGGCGCTGCGCGCCCTGATGGAGGGCAGCGCCATCCGGGCCTCGCACCTGCGCGACGATCCGCGCGTGCAGGATCCCTATTGCCTGCGCTGCCAGCCGCAGGTGATGGGCGCCGTGCTCGATCTCCTGCGCCAGGGCGCCGCGACGCTCGCCACCGAGGCCAACGGCGTCACCGACAACCCGCTGATCTTCGCCGACACCGGCGAGGCGCTCTCGGGCGGCAACTTCCACGCCGAGCCGGTCGCCTTCGCGGCCGACCAGATCGCGCTCGCCGTGTGCGAGATCGGCGCGCTCGCCGAGCGCCGCATCGCCATGCTGGTCGATCCGGCGCTCTCCGGCCTGCCGGCGTTCCTCACGCCGAAGCCGGGCCTCAACTCCGGCTTCATGATCCCGCAGGTGACGGCGGCCGCGCTCGTTTCCGAGAACAAGCAGCGCGCCACCCCGGCGAGCGTCGACTCGATCCCCACCTCGGCCAACCAGGAAGATCACGTGTCGATGGCGGCGCACGGCGCGCGCCGCCTCCTCGGCATGGTCGAGAACGCCATGAACGTCATCGCGATCGAGCTTCTGGCCGCGGCGCAGGCCTGCGACTTTCACGACCCCCTGCGATCGAGCCGGCCCTTGGAGGCCGTCCGCCGAGCGTTGCGCGAAAAAGTGCCGGCGCTCGACGACGACCGCCACCTGCATCCCGACATGACCGCCGCCGCCGATCTCGTCCGCACCGGCGCGATCGCCGCCACGGTCCTGCCCGTCGTGCTTCCGGGGCTGGAGTCCCAGTCGTAGGGTGGGCAAAGCCGCGCCGAAGGCGCGGTGTGCCCACGCGGTCCCAGCCGACCCGGCACGTGGGCACGCCGCTGTCGCAGCTTTACCCACCCTACGCCTCGTGATCAGCGATCGTGATCAGATCAGATCATCACGCGGGTGTCGTGCGTGATGACAACCGCTGCTCCCCCCACCCCCGGCGCGCGTTGCGCGCCAAAGCCCTCCCCGCCACTCGCTTCGCGAGCGGGGGGAGGGGAGCCGCGGCGCCGTGCTCAAAAGAGATCGCCGCAGCGCCTCGACTCCCCTCCCCCCATTTGCGCCAGCAAATGGCGGGGAGGGGTCGGGGGTGGGGGGCGCCACACGACGAGCGCCCGCCGTCCTCACCGTCCCGCCGCGGTCGCCGGGGTGAAGCGGGCGACGAGCGTCTGGCGGTCGCCGGGGTACCAGATGCGCACCGCCGTGATCGGGGCGCCGCCCCGCCAGGTGCGCCGCGCGATGACGAGGCACGCGGTGCCGACCGGCACGTCGAGCCGCGCCGCGATCCGCGCGTCGGCGGGCGCCGCCGTGATCTCGTGCTCGGCCTCGTGCCACGGCACATGGGCGAGCAGCCACGTCCCCGGCAGTTCCGTCGAGAAGTCGGCCGACGCCGCCTCGGGCACGCTGTCGAGCGCGATCAGCCGGTCCTCGAGCGCATAGGCGCGCCCGTCGGCGACATGGCGGCACAGCAGCGCCAGCACGGGTGCGCCGGCCGGAACCGCGATGCGGGCGCGGTCGTCGCGCGTCGCCTTGCGCCGCGTGCAGCCGATCAGCTCGTACTGGTACGCCTCCCCGCGCGACAGAACCTCCGCCTTCACGTCGGGAATGCGCAGCACCGCCGACTGGCCGACCGGCCGCCGCACGAAGCTGCCGGCGCGGCGGCGCCGTTCGATCAGCCCGGCCTCGACCAGACCGGACAGCACCTTGTTGACGGTCATGCGGGCGCAGCCGTACTGCGCCATCAATTCGTGCTCGAACGGAATGCGGTGGCCGGGGCTCCAGGCGCCGGAAAGGATCCGCTCCTCGAGATCGGCGCGGATGCGCTGGTGCAGCGAGCGGTCGGCCCCGCCCGCCGCGCTCGCGCCCGCATCCCCGACGCCGTCGTCGTCACGCGCCATCGCCACGCCCGGTGATGCTGAAGCGACCATTGCGCGACCAGTGCGGGGCTCGAATCCGAATAGCGGGCACCCCTATTCGGGTCGTACCCCCCTCCCCACCCCTCCCCCACAAGGGGGGAGGGAGAGAACTGCGGCAAGACGCCGGACGATCGACATGCTCGATGTTCCGACACTCGAGCCCGCGGTTCCAGCGTTCCCTCCCCCCTTGTGGGGGAGGGTGTCGCGCGAAGCGCGACGGGAGGGGGGTGGCCGCGAGCACGCGAGACTCAGAACCCATCACGACAGATCAGCACGCGCACAGCACCGGGACGGTGAGCTCGCGCAGGGTCGGCTTCGGGCGGCCGCGGTCGAACAGCGACAGGCCGACGCTGCCGGTGAGCCCGAGCGTCATCAGGTCGGCGCCGTGGTCGGAGGCGAAGTTGAGGAGCACGTCCATCATGGTCTCGTCCTCGAGCGCGAACGGCTCGAACTGCGCCGTGACGCCGTGGCTCTTCAGGAGCGACACGGCGCGCTCGGCGAACTCGCTGCGCAGGTTGCGCTCGTAGGCATAGAGCAGCAGCGCCTCGGCGTCCGGGCTGGTCAGGGCGAGGCCGTCGGCGAGGGCGCGTGCCGCGCCCGCCGTCTCGCTCCAGGCGAACATCGGCCGCCGTCCGACATCGGGGAAGTGGCCCGCATAAGGAACCACCAGCACGGGCCGGCCGCTCGCCGAGCAGACATGGGTGGCGAGCTCGGCGGGCGCGAGGCGTCGCCCCGCGTCCTCGTGCTGGCCCAGCACGGTGAGGTCGGAATAGCAGGCGAGCTGGCCGAGACGGTGCATGATCTCGTCCTCGCCGCCGCGATTGAGATCGACCCATTCGGCGTCGGCGAGGCTGCCGGCGATCCTGGAGAACGCATCGCGGCTCTCCGCGGCGGCGGTCGCATAGGCGGCCGGCGGCCACTCGGCGACGACGCCGACGCGATGCGCCTCGGCGAGCTGGCCGAACACGCCGGTCAGCCGCGCCTGGTTGCGCGCGGCGATGCGCACGGCGAGCGCCAGGCGCTCGGCGGTGCGAGGACCGCCGTCGAGATGGACGAGAATGTTCTTCAGGACCATGTCGTTCCTCCGTGGGCGATGCAGGTCGTCGCCGCGTTGTGTTTCTGGTTCGGTCGTTGTCGGTGTGGATGTCGTGGCGGCCGCGACCGCAGGCGTGGCGATGGCGGGCACCATGACGGCCGGCGCCGCGACGGCAGCTCCCGCGACGACATCCGATGGCGCCGCGCCCGGCGCGATCGGCGCCGCGGGCGCATCGGGTGCCGCGCCGGCGGTGGCGAGCCTTGCCGCCTTCAGGGCGGCGAGCCGCTTGGCGTCCTGATGGCGGCCGACGCCGAGATGCCAGGCCAAGGTGGCGGCGAGGGCGCCGCCGAAGACGACCATCTCGAACAGGACCGGGTGCTGCATGCCTTCCCCCCGCGGCCGACGCAGCCGCCGGTCACAGGATCGCGCGCCGGCGGTCCGGCTGCAACCGCTCCGGACGTCGCGCGGCGGCCGTGGCGAGGCGCTCAGGCGGCGCTCGGCACCGGCGTCACGGCCGGCGTCGGCGCGGCGGCCGACGCCGAGCCGACGCCGCCGAACCGGCGCTCGCGCGCCGCGTACCAGGCGACCGCGTCGGCGAGGTCGCCGGCCGAGAAGTCGGGCCACAGGCAGGGCACGAACAACAGCTCGGCATAGGCGCATTCCCACAGCAGGAAGTCGGACAGCCGCTGCTCGCCGCCGGTGCGGATCAGAAGGTCGACGTCGGGCGCCGGCTCGGCCGCGTGGTCGCCGCCGGACAGGAGGCGGGCGAACACCTCGCGGGTGAGCTGCGGCAGCGCGGCGGCGCGGCGCGCCGCGTCGAGGATGGCGTCGCGGGCCGAGTAGTCGAGCGCGACGCGCAGATGCAGCTTGGTCCCCTGCGCGGTCGCTTGCTCGGCCGCGGCGATCTCGGCGGCGAGCCCGGCCGGCAGCCGGTCGCGCCGGCCCAGCATGGTGACGCGGGCGCCGGCCTCGGCGAGCCGGCCGGTCTCGGCCCGCACGAAGCGGCGCAGCAGCGCCATCAGGGCGGCCACCTCGGCGGTGGGACGGCGCCAGTTGTCGGACGAGAAGGCGTAGAGGGTCAGCGTCTCGATGCCGAGGCGCGGCGCCGCCTCGACGACCCGCCGCACCGTCTCGACGCCGGCCTGATGGCCGGCCGGCCGCGGCAGGCCGCGGGCCGTCGCCCAGCGGCCGTTGCCGTCCATCACGATGGCGACGTGGCGCGGCGGATTGTTCGGAGCGTCGCTCTGCATCGCAAAGGTCTTGGGCATGGGGCTCTCGGGTCGGGCGTTCGGAGTCGGAAGGCGGGGTGTCGGATGGTGGAATCGGCGCGGTCGATCCGGCCCGTCAGGCCGGCGCCGGATCGTCGGCGAGGCCGCTGCGGGCGGAGGCGACCGGGCGGCCGGCAGCCGCGGCGGCGTCGCGCACCACCTGCTCGAGCACGCCCAGATACTCGACGAAGCGGCGGCGGCCGTCCTCGGTGATGCGGCAGACGGTCTGCGGCCGATTGTGGTCGTAGCCCTTGAGGATCTCGACCAGCCCGGCCTCGGCCAGCACCTGGAGATGGCGCGACAGGTTGCCGTCGGTCAGCCCGCACAGGCGCTTGAGGTCGGCGAAGGCGAGGCCGCGCGGATGCCCGATCAGCGAGGTGAGAACCCCGAGCCGCGCCTTCTCGTGCATCACCCGGTCGAGCCCCTCGTAGGCGAAGCGGCCGGCGACGGCGCCGCGCCGGGTCGGGTCAGAACCCGCCATGACGACCTCCGAGCGCACGATGCAGGATGGCGGCGAACAGGAGCTGGCCGATGCCGAACGGCAGGCCCATCGCCCACGGCGACAGCGAGCGGTCGCCGGCCGCGACGGCGAGCACGACCAGGCCGCAGGCCAGGTACCAGGCCCCGGCCACCGCCATCGCCTGCGGCAACGCCCGGCTCGCCGCGAAGATGCCGAGGCCGAAGACCAGCTGCCACAGGCCGGGCAGCATCCACACCGCGTCCGGTGCGACATTGAGGATCACCACCGGCAGCAGCGCGCCGACCGCCGCGGCGGGGACGAACTGCGCGGCGGCGGCGTGGATCATCTCGTCGGCGAGATGCGAATGGAGGCGGCGCGAGCGCGTCGTCGCCTCGGCGACGACCAGCGCGATGCCGAGCACGGCGGTGAGCACCCAGATCGCCAGCCAGTTGGTGACGTCGACCGGGTCGGGCATGAAGGCGGCCTGGGCGGCCGCGGCGGCGCCGGCCATCAGCCCGGTCAGCGCCACGGTCGCCGGACCCCAGCCGCGGAACTCGCTGCCGCGGGCGAGCTGCGCCTTGATGGCGTCGATGTCGGCGAGCGCCTTCTCCAGGTCGGTCTCGAGCTCGGCCATCGCCCCTCCCGCGGCTTTGCGTCGCAAAGTATACGCCGATGCAAACCCAGCGCAACTAACTTTGACCACCGATATGACCGCCCTGATGTAGAATAAGGATTGACTCTGGCGTGAAGGATTCTAAATCGGCGTCACGATGGGCTCGCGTGCGGAGCCCCGCTTTCACAAGTTGTTTCATGTGATCCCGTGCCCCTTCCGGGGGCGCGCGAACAGTGTCACCGGATCCCGATCCGGACGAGGTCTTGGGAGACCGCGCGATGCGAACCATCCCGTCGGCGCCGCTGCGCCGCGCCGCCTCCGATTTCGCCTTCGACGCCATGCTGCATCCGGCCCATGCCTTCGTGCATCCGGAGGCCGTGGTCGAGGACCCGGATCTGAGCCTCGCCGAGAAGCGGGCCATCCTGATCGCCTGGGCGTCCGATGCCGCCGAGGCGCCCGAGGGCGCCGGGCCGGTGCGACCCGTGCCGGTCGAGGAGATCGTCGAGGCGCTGCGCGGGCTCGACCGCGCCGCCCAGTTCACGGCCGAGGACGGCGAGCGCTGCCGTTTCGCGCTGCGCCAGCGCTGGCGCCGCACCCTGCTGCGTGGCCGCGGCCGCGGCCGCGACGACGCCCCGCGCGGCTGATCTCACCCTTCGACGATTTTCGTCGACGCATCGATGGTTCGAACGTCCCGGCGCGCCCCGCGTGTCGGGACGTTCGCTGTCGGAGACCGGCCGGCCCCCGTCGCCAGTCGGTCGACCCGCTCAGGCCGGGCGGCGGAGCGTGCGGGTAAAGCCCCAGGCCGCGAGGCCGGCGAGCGCCGTCGACATCACCACGTTCCAGCCGGCGAGCGACAGGCCGAGGAAGCGGAACAGGACCACGTCGCAGCGGATCACCGAGGTGGTCTGCATCTGCTGCAGGAGGCTGCCGGCAGTGCCGAACGCCTTGATCTCGCCCGAGCAGTCGCTCGGCCCCGGCCAGAAGCCCCACTCGACGCCGGCGTGATAGGCGCCGATCCCGGCCGCCGTCAGCATCGCCAGGGCGAGGAGGACGAAGCCGGCAGCGACGAGACCGCGCGGCGCCCGGCGTCGCGCCGCCATCGCCACGATCAGCGCGACCGGGACGGCGGCGTAATGCGGGATGCGCTGCTCGAGGCACAGCGGACAGGGCGGGATTCCGACGACGTGCTGGAACACCTGCGCGCCGAGCACGACCGCGGTCGAGGCGGCGGCGATCGTCAGCGCCGCGATCGCCGCGGGCGGCCAGCGCCGGGTGGAGGTCGCCGTGGCTCTTTCGGCGTCCGATGAAACGATCGCGTCGGTCTGGGCGCTCATGGCGAAGCTCGTTCGGGCCGTTCGGCGGTGTCCTGGGCCGCGCCCGAGCGGACCACGGCCGTCGCCCGGCAAAGCCGGACAGCGGCTTGTGTGCCGGCTTTTCGGCCAAGGCAAGGCAGCCGCGCGCCGACGCGCAAAGCCGGACCGGCTCGCGCGATGCGCGGTCCTGTCCTTTCAGCTCGTTGTGCCCGGCGCCTTGGCGCCCTGGCGTCCGGGGAAGCCGCAGACCGGCATGCCGCCGAGCGCCGCGAATCCGCCGGCCCCGAAGAACGGGTTGGCCGCCAGCAGCGGGTTCGCCGACAGGAACGGATTCGCGGCGAGGAACGGGTTGGCCGCCAGGAGCGGATTCATCGCCAGGAGCGGCGCCCAGGTCGACTGGACGGCCTGCATCCACAGAGCGAACGGGTTCGCGCCCTCCAGCGCCTGCCCGAACGCCTCGAACGACGGCGTCGCCTTGAGATTGATCGACAGGCGCTCGCCGCTGCCGTCCGGCAGGGTGCCGTGCACCACCTCGATCTCCAGGTTCGGAAGCTGCGCATGGGCGATAACGGTGCCCTCCGCGCCCGGCGCGATGATCTCGCCGTCCTGAACGGTGCGGGTCTGCTCGGCCACGACGGTCTCCCTCGGGTTGTGATCGCGACGAGCTAGCGGCGCCCGGTCGCAGCGGTCAAGCGGCTGGATCAATCGGCGCCGGTCACGTCGTGTCGCCGGCGCGCGGCGTCCGGACCCGACGGCCAGGCGAGGAGCGCGGGATCGCTGTCGGCGATCACCTCGCGGACGACCGTGGCGAACGCCTCGGCGAGGCGCGACGGCGGCCGGTGGCGCGGCAGCACCAGCCGCCCCTTCACGGCCACGGCGGGACGCAGCGGCCGCAGCACCAGGTCGCGGCTCGCCTCCCCCATCAGCCCGAGGCCGTCGAGCAGCGCGATGCCGGCGCCGGCCCGCACCATGGCGCAGGCGACGGTCGATTGCGTCACCTCGATCGCGACGGAGAGCGGCACGTCCGCCTCGGCGAACACCCGCATGGCGAGGAGGCCGAGCGGCAGGCCGCGGCCGAGGCAGATCAGCGGCTCACCCACGAGATCGGCGGGCGTCACGGCGGGCTGTTGCGCCAGCGGATGGCCGGCCGGCATCACGGCCCCGAAGGCGGTGGCGCACAGGTCCGACACCGACACGCCCGGCACCGTGATGGTGTCGATGATGAAGCCGAGATCGGCGCGGTGGTCGGCGACCCGGGTGGCGACCTCGAGCGCCCGGGTCGCCTCCAGGGTGACGACGGCGTCGGGGCGGGCCGCCCGGAAGCGCGCCACCGCCGGGGCGAGCAGCGTGTTGGCGAAGCCCGCGGTCGCGGCAATCGCCAGCACGCCGGCGGTGCCGATCTTCAGGTCGGCGGCCCGGCGCTGCACCACGTCGAGCGCCGCGAAGGCCGCGACCGTGTCGGGAAACAGCGCCTGCGCCTCGGAGGTCGCGATGAGCCGCTTGCGGTGGCGCAGGAACAGCGGAAAGCCGAGCCGCAGCTCGGCCTGCTGCAGCATCCGGCTCACCGCCGGCTGCGAGATGTGCAGCGCCTCGGCGGCCGCCGTGATGCTGCCGAGCTCCATGATGCGACGGAAGACGTCCAGCTCCCGGAGCGACAACATCATAACCTCGGAGCATGAATGCTGCACCAATCGGCATTTGGATCACATGAAGCCGGGGACCACAATGATGTTCGGGGCCCGTCGGGCGAAGTCCATTCCCCGCCGACATCCGCGTCGGGCGGACCCGCCCGAGCCGCCTTTTTCGGGCTGTTCTTTCGATGACGGGTCGCGCATGACCGGACCGACCATCGCGGCCGTCGACGCCTTCGCGTTGAGGATCCCGTTCGACCACTGGGCGCCGCCGCCGCAATTCGCCGGGCGGCCGCGCACCACCCTCGACACCGTGCTGATCCGGGTGACGACCGACGGCGGGCTGGTCGGCTGGGGCGAAGCCTATGGCAGCTTCTGGTCGGCCGTGACGGCCGCGGTCGGGGAATGGGTGGCGCCGCTGGCGCTCGGCCAGCGCGTCGACGATCTCGGTCTGCCGGAGCGGATCGAGCGGACGCTGCACAATCTCGGCCGCACCGGGCCGACCGTGCACGCGATCTCCGGCCTCGACATCGCGCTGTGGGATCTGCGCGGCAAGCGCGCCGGCGTGCCGGTGGCGGAACTGCTCGGCGGCCGCCGACGCGACCGCGTGCCGGTCTACGCCTCGCTGCTGCAATACTACGGCGACGCCGACCGGCTGCGCTTCGCCGTCGACCGGGCGCTCGGCGCCGGCTTCTCGCAGATCAAGCTGCACGAGCGCACCGTCGCGGCGGTCGCGGCGGCGCGCGCCGCCGCCGGCCCCGACGTGCCGATCATGGTCGACACCAACTGCGCCTGGCGTCCCGACGAGGCGGCCGAACCGGTCGCCGCCATGGCGCAGTCGAACATTCTCTGGATCGAGGAGCCGATCTGGCCGCCGGAGGACTTCTCGGCGCTCGCCGCCCTGCGCCACGCGACCGGCGTGCCGACCGCGATCGGCGAGAACGCCGGCAACGCGCTCGACTTCGCCAAGATGCGCGCCGCGGCCTGCGTCGATTACGTCCAGCCGAGCGCGATAAAAATCGGGGGGCTGACGCCGCTGTGGCGCATCTGCACGGAGGCCGAGGACGCCGGCCTCACCTGCGTGCCGCATTCGCCGTTCTTCGGCCCTGGCTATCTCGCCACCATCCACGTGCTCGCCGCGAAGGCACGAGCGAGCGCGCTCGAACGCTTCTACTGCGACCTCGCCTGCGACCCGTGCGGACCGTTCGTGCCGATCGTGGACGGACACGTCGCCGTGCCGACGACGCCGGGCCTCGGCGGCGATCCGGACCTGGAGCTGATCACGAGATTTCTGGCGTGACGCGTCATGCGGTTTTGGAGTGACGAGTTTGGTCGGTCATTCCGGGACGCAGCGAAGCTGCGAACCCGGAATCCAGCGGCAAGCTCCGTGTGCTCGGCTGGATTCCGGGTTCGGCGCCGTGCGCCGCCCCGGAATGACCAACCGAGGTCATCAAGTCGGTGCCGTGTCACCGGCGTGAGCAACGAGACGAGAATCCTCCCGGGAGAGAGACATGACCCAGCCTACGCGACGCGACATCCTCACCGGTCTGACGGCCCTCACGACGGCGAGCATTCTCGGCGGCCCGGCGTATGCGCAAAACTATCCGCAGCGGCCGATCAAGATCGTGGTGCCATACGCGGCGGGCGGCGCCTCCGACATCGTGGCGCGCCTCGTCGCCGTGCCGATGGGCCAGGATCTCGGGCAGTCGCTCTATGTCGACAACCGCGGCGGCGGGGCGAGCCAGATCGGCACCCAGGCGATCGCCTCCTCGGCGCCGGACGGCTACGCGATCGGCGTCGTCGATAGTGCCTTCACGATCAATCCCGGACTGTTCGGCGCCAAGCTGCCCTACGACACGGTGCGCGACTTCACGCCGATCTCGCTGCTCGCCAAGACCTCGCTGGTGCTGGTCGTGCCGGCGAGCCTGCCGGTGTCGACCGTGAGGGAGCTGATCGCGCTCGGCAAGGCGAAGCCGGGCTCGCTCACCATGGCGACGGCCGGCATCGGCACCGCCGTGCATCTCGGCTGCGAGCAGTTCCGCCAGGAGGCCGGGCTCGACGTGGTGTCGGTGCCGTATCGCGGCGGCGGCCCGGCCATCATGGATCTGATCGCCGGCAAGGTGGACTTCAACTTCTCCACCATTCCGGCCGTGCTGGAGCAGATTCGCACCGGCAAGCTGAAGGCGCTCGGCGTCACGACGGGCCGGGTCGCGCAGCTGCCCGACGTGCCCAGCATGGCCGAGGCCGGCCTGCCCAAGGTCGACGCGGCGCCGGACTTCGGCCTCGTCGGCCCGGCCGGGCTGCCGCCCGACATCCTCGCCAAGCTCGCCAAGGCCGCCCAGGCCGCGGTGCGCGACGCGGCGACCCGCAGCCGCATGGAGGAGATCGGCTACCAGCCGATCGGCTCGACCCCGGCCGCGTACACCGCCCACATCGCGACCATGATCGACAAGTGGAAGCACATCATCGCGGTCGGCAACATCAAGCCGGAGTGAGCCGGCTCACGCCGCCCGTGTTCCCCGATGGTCGCCGCGGCGCTCCGGACCCTTGTAGCCCGGGTCGTCGCCTTCGCGACGGTCGAGCGGGCCGGTGCGGACGTTCACCAGGAAGCGGCGCACCTCGTCCTTGAGCTTGCCGCCCTCGGCGGCCAGCACGGTCGCCGAGTTGCGCACCTGCTCGGACGCCTGCTCGGTCGCGCCGGCACCGCGGCTCACCTCGCCGATGGTGCGGGCCACCTCGGCCGTGCCGGCGGAGGCCTGCTGGATGTTGCGCGCCACCTCGGCGGTCGCCGCGTGCTGCTCCTCGACGGCGGCCGCGATCGCCGCGGCGATCTCCGACATGTGCGCGATGGTGCCGCCGATCTCCTTGATGGCGACGACCGAGTCGTGCGTCGCCGCCTGGATGGCGGAAATCTGCGACCCGATCTCGCCGGTCGCCTTGCTGGTCTGGGTGGCGAGCGCCTTGACCTCCTGGGCGACCACGGCAAAACCCTTGCCGGCCTCGCCGGCGTGGCGTTGAGGGCGAGGAGATTGGTCTGCTCGGCGACCTCGCGGATCAGCTCGACGACGTCGCCGATGCGCGCCGCCGCGGCCGAGAGCGCGGCGATGCGCGCGTCGGTGCTCTCGGCCTGGCGCACGGCGGCGGCGGCGATGCGGGTCGAATCCTGCACCTGACGGCTGATCTCGTTGACCGATGCCGCCATCTCGGTGGTCGCGGTGGCGACGTTCTCGACATTCGCCGAGGCCTGCTCGGAGGCGGCCGCGACGGCGGTCGACAGATGCTGGGTGGTCTCGGCCGTGCGGGTGAGACTGCCGGAGGCGCCCTCGAGCTCGGTCGCCGCCTGCGACACGGTCTCGACGATCGCCCCGACCGCCGTCTCGAAGGCGTCGGCGATGCGGTGCACGGCGCTCTGGCGGTCGACGGCGGCGCGCTCGTCGGCGGCGCGCTGCTCGGCCTCCATCCGGGCGATGCGGTCGAGATTGTCCTTGAAAGCCTGGGCGGCGCGGGCGTTGTCGCCGACCTCGTCGCGCCGCATCACATAGGGGATCGTGACGGCGCGGTCGCCGTCGGCGAGCGCCTGCAGGATGGCGCCGACCCGGCGGATCGGCCGGCCGATGGCGAAGGCGCCGTACACGGCGGAGCCGATCAGCACGATCACCACGAAGCCGCCGGCCGCCGTGTTGATCAGCGTCGCGTCGGCGATGCTCTGCGCGGTCGCCTCCATCTCCTGCGCCGCAACGGCGTTCGCGCCGTCGATGACGCCGGTCAGCAGCGTGTCGATGCGGGCGACGATCGGCCCCAGCCGGTCCTTCAGCAATACGTCCTGCTCGGCGATGGTCGTGACGATCCGGGCCATGGTGTCGCTCAGGCCCGACAGCGTCTCGGCGAGCGGGCCGACCGCCTCGGTCAGCGCCGCGACGGGGCTCGCCCGGCGGGCGCGCTCGAACAGATCGGCCGCCTCGCGGGCCTGCGCGGCGACGCGCTCGCCCGGCGCCGCGGCGCGTTGCTCGTCGAAATCGAACGAGGCGATGCGCAGCGCGCCGACCGCTGCCGAGGCGGCGCGCAGGCGTGCCTCGAAGGCGCGGGCGTCGACGGCCTGCTCGGCGATCAGGTCGGCGGTGCGCTCGACGGCGGCGTCCCAGGCGCCGGCGAGGCGGCGCCGCTCGGCCCACAGGCCGACCAGGGCGCGCTGGCTCTCGACCAGCTCGGCCGCGCCGGTGAGATAGTCGGCGTAGAGCTCGCGGATCTTGTCGAGGGTGTCGGCGCCGCCCGCGTCCTTGCTGCGCTCGGCGAGCTGGTCGAGCAGGGCGAAGCCGTCGCCCGAGGAGCGTTCGAGCGCATGCAGGGCGGTGTCGACGGCCGCCTCGTCGCGGGCGAGCTGGGCGTCGCGCGTGTAGGTCTGCATGCGCTCGAAATGCAGGCCGATCCGGCCGGCCTCCTGGGCCGCCTTCTGGCGAGCGTCGGCGGCGCCGGTCATCTGCAGGGTCGAGCGGCCGCCGAGGCCGGTGTTGACGATCATCCCGAGCACCAGCAGCACGCCGACGGCGGCCGAGAGCGCGAGCTTGGTGCCGATGCGGCGGGGCGGCCTGATCATGGAGTCCCGAGACAGAAGGCGCGGTGGCAGGACGAGCCTTCACGCAGCCCGCCGATCTCCGGCGCGGAGAGACCGAAGGCGCCCGGCCGACGAGCCGAAGCGTGGCGGAAGGTTCACGGGCACGACCGCCGGCGCGAGACGGGGGGCAACCGCCGGCAGCATTTCCAATGAACGTCACGTTCCCCGATCCTCGGCACGGTCGCTTAAATTCGCGTTAAACCGCGGATTTGGAAGAAATATTCCCGAGTCGCACGTTCTGGCTATTTTTGCTAAATCTGTCCCGACCCGAGGCGCCTTGCCGCGATCGGGTCCGGTCCGGGCCGCCCCCGTGTTGCGACGCGAGACGCCGATCGAGACGCGATGGCCGGTCCGACCATTCGAAACGCCTCCGGCCGGCCGGCGCGACACGCCGCCTCGCGGCCGTGGAGCAGCCGCGGCGCGACCGGCCCGCGCGTGCCGGCGCCGATCGCAGCGCGGCCCCGCCCCCCCGGGCGTCCGGCGCCGCTGTGGCCGACGGTCGCCGCCCCGCTGACCTTCCTGGCCGTCGCCGTGGCGGTCGCCGGGGTGATGACCGTGTGGATGAGCAGCCGCGCCCCGTCACCGCCCAAACCCTCGCCGCCGGCCGAGCCGGAGCTGAGCGCCGCCGAGGCCGTCAAGCTGCGCTTCGTGCCGGAGCTGCTCGCCCTCGCCGTTCCCGATGCCCCCGGCGCCGACTTCGCCGAGCGCTTCGGCGGAGGTGCGGGTGCGTCGGGTCTCGGGGCGGCCCCGGGCGGCCCGGTCTCGGCCTATGCGGCGTTGCCCGCGACCCCGGCGGCGCCCGAGCCCGGCCGCGCCCGCCCCTCCAACGCCCTCCTCAACGACGCCCAGATCGCCTCCATCAAGACGCGGCTGAAGCTGACGGCCGAGCAGGAGCGGCTGTGGGGCCCGGTCGAGACGGCGCTGCGCGGCGTCGTCTGGCGGCGCAGCGCCGACCGCCGCGGCACGGCGCCCGCGGTGCTCGAGACGCAGAGCCTCGAGCGGCTGAGGACCGCCGCCACGCCCTTCGTGGGGACGCTGCGCGAGGACCAGAAGCGCGAGATCCGCTCGCTCTCCCACGTGATGGGTCTCGGCGAGCTCGTCGACAAGCTGTGAGGCCGGCCTCGTTCCTCCCTCTCGCCGGGAGAGAAGCGAGCCGTCGCAGTGGTAGGCGGCGCCCCTCTTCCGTTCCGCTGCTGCGCACCCTACATCTGCGACCATCGTCAACAACCGAAAGGAGGTGATCCAGTGTCTCATTGTCTCTCGCCGTGGTCTCCGGCTGCGACCTGGATCCTCGCCTCTCGCGAGGTCCGCGCCGCGTAAGCGGCGTCCGCGGTCCTCGCCGGACCCGGTTTCGACAATGGAAGGGCTGCCCTCGCGGGCAGCCCTTCGCATTTTGGCCTCGCGCCTGCTGGTCGGGCTCCGCCCGGTCCCCGGCCTCGTGCCCCGGACAAGGCGCATCGGGCCGCAGGCCTGATGCGCCGCAGAGCCGGGGCCTAGGGGCGGCACGACGGGCGGCACGGCGAGCACCTCGCTCTGTCGCCCCTGGGTCCCGGGTCACGGCGCTTTGCGCCGCGCCCGGGACACGCGGCCTTCTCCGAGGCGCCCCCGTGGCCTTCCTCACCAAAACCCGTTATCGCCACCGCATGAATGGCCCACCCGACAGCACCGCGACACCGCCCGACACGCCTTCGACCGACGGACCGCGCATCTATGTCGATGCCGACGCCTGTCCGGTGAAGGACGAGATCTTCAAGGTCGCGGCGCGGCACGGCCTGCCCGTGACCGTGGTGGCGGCCGGATTCATCCGCGTGCCGGCCGACCCGTCGATCGAGCGCATCGCCGCCGGTGCCGGCATGGACGCCGCCGACGACGTGATCGCGTCGCGTGTCAAACCCGCCGACATCGTCGTGACGCAGGACATCCCGCTGGCGAGCCGCAGCATCAAGGCGGGCGCCATCGCGGTGGCGCCGAACGGGCGGCTGTTCACCGAGGCCGACATCGGCATGGCGCTCGCGGTGCTCAACCTGATCACCGATCTGCGCTCCGCCGGCGAGCAGACGAGCGGCCCGCGGCCGTTCTCGCCGCGCGACCGCTCCGCCTTCCTGCAGGCGCTGGAGCAGGCGGTGCGCCGCGCCCGCCGCGCCGCCCCCCGACCCGGAACGAGAATCTGATGGCGCCCCCGCCTCTGCTGCAACTGAAAGACATCGGCCTCACCTTCGGCGGCCATCCGCTGCTCGACGGCGTCGAGCTCGCGGTCGCGCCGGGCGAGCGCGTCTGCCTGGTCGGCCGCAACGGCTCGGGGAAGTCGACTCTCCTCAAGATCGCCGCCGGCCTGATCGAGAGCGACCGCGGCAGCCGCTTCGTGCAGCCCGGCGCGACGGTGCGCTACCTGCCGCAGGAGCCGGACTTCGGCGACGCGCCGACCGTGCTCGCCTATGTCGAGGCCGGCCTCGGCCCTGGCGACGATCATTACCGCGCGCGCTATCTGCTCGAGCAGCTCGGCCTGACCGGCGAGGAGAGTCCCGGGACGCTGTCGGGCGGCGAGGCGCGCCGCGCCGCCATCGCCCGCGTGCTGGCGCCCGCCCCCGACATCCTGCTGCTCGACGAGCCGACCAACCATCTCGACCTGCCGGTGATCGAGTGGCTGGAGGCCGAGCTCGACGCGACGCGCGCCGCCATGGTGATGATCAGCCACGACCGGCGCTTCCTCGCCGATCTGTCGCGCATCACGGTGTGGCTCGACCGTGGGCGCCTGCGGCGGATCGAGCGCGGCTTCTCGGACTTCGAGGCGTGGCGCGACGACGTGCTGGCCGAGGAGGAGCGCGACCAGCACAAGCTCGACCGCAAGATCGTCGCCGAGGAGCACTGGATGCGCTACGGCGTGACGGCGCGCCGCAAGCGCAACATGCGTCGCGTCGGCGAGCTCCAGGCGCTGCGCCAGGCGCGACGCGACTACCGCGCGACCGCCGGCAGCGTGTCGCTCGCCGCCGCCCAGGCCGACAAGTCGGGCACGCTGGTCGTCGAGGCGAAGGGGATCTCGAAGTCCTACGACGGCCGGCCGATCGTCACCGACTTCTCCACCCGCATCCAGCGCGGCGACCGCATCGGCATCGTCGGCCCCAACGGCACCGGCAAGACGACGCTGCTGTCGCTGCTCACCGGCGTGCTGGCGCCGGACTCCGGCACGCTCCGGCTCGGCGCCAATATCGAGATGGCGACGCTCGAGCAGTCGCGCGACAGCCTGGACGCGAACGCCACCGTCGCCGACACGCTGACCGGCGGGCGCGGCGACAGCGTGATGGTCGGCGGCACCCAGCGCCACGTCGTCGGCTACATGAAGGACTTTTTGTTCGCGCCCGAGCAGGCCCGCGCCGTGGTCGGCGCGCTGTCGGGCGGCGAGCGCGGCCGGCTGATGCTGGCGCGCGCCTTGGCGAAGCCGTCCAACGTGCTGGTGCTCGACGAACCGACCAACGACCTCGACCTCGACACGCTCGACGTGCTGGAGGAGATGCTCGCCGACTATGCCGGCACGGTGCTGCTGATCAGCCACGACCGCGACTTCCTCGACCGCATCGTCAACGCCGTGATCGTGCCGGAGGGCGATGGCCGCTGGACCGAATATGCCGGCGGCTACACCGACATGATCGCGCAACGCGGCGCGGATCTTTTTAGGCCCGCGGCGGCGAAGGGGACGAAGGAGAAGCCGGCTGCGGCGGACGACGCGGCCGCGCCGACGGCGGCCGCCGGCGACGCGAAGGCCGCTAAGCGCAAGCTTTCCTTCAACGAGAAGCACGCGCTGGAGACGTTGCCGAAGACCATGGCGAAGCTGCAGCAGCAGATCGCGACCCTGCACCAGAAGCTCGCCGACCCGGCGCTGTTCGCGCGCGACCGAAAGGCCTTCGACGAGACCTCGCAGGCCGCGGCGAGAGCCGAGGCCGAGCTCGCCGCCGCCGAGGAGCGCTGGCTCGAACTGGAGATTCTGCGCGAGGAGATCGAGGGGCGGTAGGCGGGCGCGGCTCGTTAAAAACGAGCGGGCATGCTCCGTTTCACCTCTCCCCAGCGGGGAGAGGTCGGGGGTCGCGCCGAAGGCGCGAACCCCGGGTGAGGGGGTGCCGAGGCCAGCCAACTGCCGCCGTAAACCCTCACCCCGACGCGCTCCGCGCGTCGACCCTCTTGTCGCGCAAGCGCGCGACCCTCAGGGAGAGGGTACCAACGGATGCGGCTCTCTCACATCGCGCAGCGCTTGTAGGTCATCTCCATCCCCTCCATGCCGGGGAAAATGCGCACCAGCGTGTCGGGAGCGGGCTGGCGGACGCTGAGCTGGACGTTCGACAGCATGATGTCGGTGGCGCAGCTCGCCAGCATGTGGGTGACTGCATTGGCCCCGGTGCCGACCGTCTTGCGACTCTTGATGTCGCAGGTGGTGGCGCGGCCCCGCACCCGATTGCCCTCGATGACGAAGCCGCCGCCGTGCAGCTCCGACGTGTCGGTGAACACGATGCGGCCGCCCTTCTTGACGAAGATCTTGTCGCAGGCGGAGCCGTCGGTCGCCCACGCGCCGTCGAGGTTCTCGGCGGCCGCGACCGGCGAAGCAACAAAGAGCGCGCCCAGAAGGGCGGCTGACAGGACGTGATTCAACGTTCTCATGAGATCGTCCTTTGAAACACGACGAGACGAGGTCCCGTGACGTCACCTCTCCCCGCGCGCGGGGAGAGGTCGACGACTGCGCATCGGCGCAGTCGTCGGGTGAGGGGGCGTCTCCGCGAGTCTCGGCGGCGGGGAGACGCCCCCTCATCCGTCTCGCCGCTGCGCGGCGAGACACCTTCTCCCCGCATGCGGGGAGAAGGAACACCAGCGCTCTGCCGGATCATGCGAGCGGCCTGGTCGCGAAGCGCGACGACGTCGCTCACTCCCCGGCCGGCTTCGCCGCCGCGTCGCCCGCCGGTGGCGCGGGAGGCGCGGTCGCCGGCGCGAGCTCCACCTTCGGCCGCGCGCCCTTGCGCAGCTTTTCGCGCAACGCCTGGAAGAAGACGTAGAGCGGCGGGATGACGAAGATGCCGAGGAACGACGCGGCGATCATGCCGCCGAACACCGGCGTGCCGACGTCCCGCCGGGCGAGCTGCGAGGCGCCGGTCGCCACCACCAGCGGATAAAGCCCGAGGATGAAGGCGAACGACGTCATCATCACGGGCCGGAAGCGCAGCCGCGCGCCCTCGGCCGCCGCCTCCAGCAGCGGCACGCCGCGCTCGCGCTGCTCCTTGGCGAACTCGACGATCAGGATGCCGTTCTTGGCCGCGAGGCCGATCAGCACCACCATGCCGATCTGGGCATAGAGGTCGAGCGTCAGCCCCGCCATCACCATCGCGACGAACGAGCCGAGCAGGCCGACCATCACGGAGAGCAGCACCGGGACCGGGATCGTCCAACTCTCGTAGAGCGCGACCAGGAACAGATAGGCGAACAGCACCGCGAAGCCGAGGATCATCACGGTCTTGCCGGACGCGCGCTTCTCCTGGAACGCCGTGTCGGTCCACGCCCCGGCATAGCCGATCGGCAGTGTCTTGGCAGCGACCCGCTCCATCGCGGCGAGCGCCTCGCCGGACGAGACGCCCGACGCCGGCTCGCCCTGCACGGTCACGGCGCGGGTGTTGTTGAAGCGGATCAGCGAGGGCGGCCCGACGATGACGCTCGCCTCGGCGATGCTGCGCATCGGGATCATGTCGCCGTTCTTGTTGCGCACGTTGATGCGGTAGAGATCCTCCACGCCGCGGCGGTCGCCGGCCTCGCCCTGGAGCTGCACCTTCCAGGTGCGGCCGTACAGATTGAAGTCGTTGACGTAGAGGCCGCCCAGCGTCGCCTGCAGGGCGCCGAACACGTCGGAGAGCTGGACGCCGAGCACCTGCGCCTTGTCGCGGTCGATGTCGAGATAGATCGACGGGTTGGTGGCCGAGAAGGTGGAGAACACCCGGTTGAGATCCGGATCCTGGTTGGCGGCGACCAGCAAGCCGCGCAGCACCTGCGCCAGCACCTTGGGGTCGCCCGCCTGCAGATCCTGCAGCACGTAGGTGAAGCCGCCGCCGGTGCCGAGCCCGATGATCGGCGGCGGCGCGAGCGGCAGCACGGTGCCGCCCTGGATCTGGCGGAACTTCGGCACCAGACGGCCCATGATCGCGGAGGCCGACTGCGCCTTGTCGGTGCGCTCCTCGAAGTCCTTCAGCGTGACGACCACGAAGGCGGAGTTCGCCTGCGAGAAGTTGTCGATGAAGTTGAGGCCGACCACCGAGGTGAAATAGGCGATCGACGGCTCCTGCTTGAGAATCGTCTCGGCCTGACGCAGCACCTCGCCGGTGCGCGCCACCGAGGCGCCACCGGGAAGCTGGACGACGACGAAGAACGCGCCCTGGTCGTCCTCCGGCAGGAAGCCGGTGGGCGTGATCTTGGAGAAGCCCCAGGTGCCGACGGCGGCGGCCGCGACCGCCACCAGGCTGATGACCGAGATCCGCACGATGCGGGCCGTGACGGCGCCGTAGGCGTCGCGCACCTTGTCGATGCCGCGCATCACATAGCCGATCGGCCCGCGCCGCGGCCCGTGATGGCGCTTCAGGAGCACGGCGCACAAGGCGGGCGACAGCGTGAGCGCGTTGATGGCGGACAGGAACATGGCCACCGCGACCGTGACGGCGAACTGGCGGAACAGCTCGCCCATGATGCCCGGGATGAAGGCCACGGGCACGAACACGGACAAGAGCACCAGCGTGATGGCGACGATCGGCGCCGTGATCTCGGTCATCGCCTTCTTGGTGGCGTCGGCGACCGACAGCTCGGGATGCTCCTCCATCACCCGCTCGACGTTCTCCACCACCACGATGGCGTCGTCGACCACGATGCCGATGGCGAGCACGACGGCGAGCAGCGACACGGAGTTCGCCGAGTAGCCGATGGCGAGCAGCACCACGAAAGTGCCGATCAGGCTGACCGGCACGGCGACGGTGGGGATCAGGGTGGCGCGGAAGCTGCCGAGGAACAGGTAGACGACCAGCACGACGAGGATGAAGGCCTCGACCAGCGTCTTCTGCACCTCGTGGATGGTCGCCTTCACGAAGGTCGTCGGGTCGTAGGTGACGGTCCAGGCGAGATCCTCGGGAAAGCGCGTCTCGAGGTTCTTCATCAGCGTCTTGACGGTGTCGAGCGTCGTGATCGCGTTGGCGCCGGGCGACTGGTAGATGGCGATCGCCGCGGCGGGCGCGCCGTTCAGCTCGGTCGTGGTGTCGGACGAGGCGGCACCGAGCTCGACCCGGGCGACGTCGGACAGCCGCAGCACCGAGCCGTCCGGGTTGGTGCGGATGACGATGCTCTCGAACTCCGGGATCGAGGCGAGCCGGCCCTTGGTCTGGACGTTGAGCTGCAGGCGCTGGTCGTCGGAGATCGGCCGGGCGCCGATGCGGCCGACCGCCGCCTGGACGTTCTGCGACTGGATCGCCTTGACGATGTCGCCGGTGGTCAGATCGAGGCCGGTGAGCCGGTCGGTCTGCACCCACACCCGCATGGCGTAGTCGAGCGGTCCCCACAGCGCCGCGTCGCCGACGCCGGGCGTGCTCTTGATCTGGTCGAGGATGTTGATGGTGACGTAGTTGGAGATGAACAGCGCGTCGTGGGTCTGCTTCGGCGAGGAGAGCGCGATGACGCCGAGCATCGCCGACGACTTCTTCTTCACCGTGACGCCCTGCTTGCGGACGTCCTCGGGCAGGCGCGACAGCGCCACCTGCACGCGGTTGTTGACGTTGACGGTCGCGATATCCGGATCGGTGCCGAGCTCGAACGAGACGATCAGCGAGTAACTGCCGTCGTCGCCCGAGACGCTCTTCATGTAGATCGCCTTGTCGACTCCGACGACCTGAGCTTCCAGCGGCTGCGCGATGGTGGCCTCGACCACGGAGGCCGAGGCGCCCGGATAGCTGGTCGTCACCGCCACCTGCGGCGGCACGATGTCGGGATACTGGGCGAACGGGATGGCGGAGAGCGCAACCAGCCCGGCGATGGTGGTGACGATGGCGATGACGATGGCGAAGCGCGGACGATCGACGAAGATCGAGGACAGCATCGCTCAGCTCCGGCCGACCGGCTGCACCGGGGTCGCCCGCACGGCCGTGCCGGCGCGCACCCCCTGCAAGCCCTCGACGATGACGAGCTCGCCGCCCTTGAGGCCGGACTCGATGATGATGTCGGCGCCGACCGAGGCGTTCGGCACCACGCGCCGCACCGCCGCCTTGCCGTCCTCGACGACGAACACGTAGGTGCCCTGCTGGTCGGCGATGAGCGCCGATTGCGGCACCAGGACCTTCTCCTCGGGCGCCGTCGTCTGCAGGGTGACGCGGACGAACTGGCCGTCGATCAGCGCGCCCTTGGGGTTCGGGATGGTGGCGCGCGCCAGCACCGTGTCGGTCGAGCGGTTCACGCTGACGTCGATGAAGTTCAGCTTGCCGGACTGGTCGTAGCTCGACCCGTCGGAGAACTTCAGCGTCACGGTCAGCTCGTCGGCCGAGCGCTTGCCGCCCTTCTCGGCCGCCTCGGTCAGCGCCCGCTGGCTGATCGGGAAGCTGACATACATGGGATCCTGGCTGACGATGGTGGTCAGCACGCCCGAGTCGGGCGCCACCACGTTGCCCTTGGTGATCGCCGTCTTGCCGATCTTGCCGTCGATCGGCGAGGTGATCCGAGTATAGCCGAGATTGATCCTGGCGGTCGACAGATTGGCCTCGGCGCTCAGCACCCCGCCCTTGGCCGAGAGCTCCTCGGCGATCGCCTGATCGCGTGCCACCACGGTGCCGGAGGCGCGGGACAGGAGATCCTCGGCGCGCTGGCGCTGCAGCTGGGCGAGTGTCAGCGACGCCTTCGCCTTGTCGAGCGCGCCCTGCGCGGATTCCACGTCGGCCTGGAACAGCCCCTGCTCGATCTGGTAGAGCGCCGTGCCGGCCTTGATGGTGTCGCCCTCGGTGAACAGCACCTCGTCGAGGAAGCCCTTCACCCGGGCCCGCACCTCGACCTTGTTGATGGCGTCGATGCGGCCGACGTAATCGGCGGACGGGTTGATGGACCGCAGCTCGGCCTTGACGACGCCGACCGGCACGGCCTCGCCGCCGGCCTGTTGTGCATTAGCCTGAACGCTTAGCCCGCACACCACCACGGCCGCCGACACCGCCGCCAATGCCCATTTCCGCATATCGGTCCCCATATTCTTGCGGCCTGCAGGTGGCACACCCCGGCTTGTCCGGCCGATGTGTGCAACCGCGCATCGCTCCTGTCTTGACCCCACGCAATGCCGGTTCGATCTTTCCCATCATACTGATGTCGCGATGACGACATATCGAAAAGTTGGGGACGCACGGCTCTGCCGGAGCAGTCCGCGGGCGCGCGGCCGGACCCGCGCCGCCGCGGCGGTTCGGCCGAGAGGCCAGACATCCTGTGCCCGGCCGTAGAAGACACGAGCCGACACCAGCAGGAGCTTCCCATGACCACGGATCGGACCACCCCGGCACAGGATCTGCTCGCACTCGCTCCAGGCGCCCTCGGATCGCTTCCGGCCGGCAACGCCGCGGTGAGCGCCGCCGCCTATCTGGTCGACGCCGCCCAGCGCAGCGTGCTGTTCTGGGACGTGATGCGCCAGCGCGGTAACGGCTATCGCGAGCACATGGCGATGGCGGCACCGCACGTCCTCAGCTACCAAGCCGAGCTGATCGTCGACGGTCGCGAGCTCGATCGCCCGGTCAATTACGGGCTAACGCGCATCGTCCCGCCCGCGGGCGTGACCATCGACCCGAAGAAGCGCCCCTTCGTCATCGTCGATCCGCGCGCCGGGCACGGCCCCGGCATCGGCGGCTTCAAGGCGGACAGCGAGATCGGCGTCGCGCTCGCCGCCGGCCACACCTGCTATTTCGTCGGCTTCCTGCCCGATCCGATGCCGGGCCAGACGATCGAGGACATCGCCCGCGCCGAGGCCGTGTTCCTGAACACCGTGATCGAGCGCCATCCGGACGCCGACGGCAAGCCCTGCGTCGTCGGCAACTGCCAAGCCGGCTGGGCCGTGATGATGCTGGCCGCGGTGGCGCCCGACCTGTTCGGCCCGATCATCGTCGCCGGCTCGCCGCTGTCCTACTGGACCGGCCAGAGCGGCCTCAACCCGATGCGCTACACGGGCGGCCTGTTCGGCGGTAGCTGGGCGACCGCCTTCACCAGCGATCTCGGCTGCGGCAAGTTCGACGGCGCCTGGCTGGTCGAGAACTTCGAGAACTTGAATCCCGCCAACACGTACTGGAAGAAGCCCTACAACCTCTACGCCCATGTCGACAGCGAGGCGGACAAGTATCTCGGCTTCGAGCGCTGGTGGGGCGGCCACGTCAATCTGAACGCCGAGGAGATGCAGTTCATCGTCGACGAATTGTTCGTCGGCAACAAGCTCGCCGCGGGCGAGGTGCGCTCCTCGACCGGCATCGCCATCGACCTCCGCAACATCCGCTCGCCGATCGTGGTGTTCTGCTCCAAGGGGGACAACATCACGCCGCCCCAGCAGGCGCTCGGCTGGATCCTCGACCTCTACGACGACGTGAACGAGATTCGCGCCTATGGCCAGACCATCGTGTATTCGGTCCACGAGAGCGTCGGCCATCTCGGCATCTTCGTGTCGGGCGGCGTCGCCCGCAAGCAGCACGACGAGTTCGCCAGCAACATCGACCTGATCGACGTGCTGCCGCCCGGCCTCTACGAGGCGGTGTTCACGGCCAAGGACGGGGACACCGAGAACCCCGATCTCGCCCACGGCCGCTGGGTGATGCGCTGCGAGGCACGGACCCTCGACGACATCCGGGCGCTCGGCGGCAACACGATCGAGGACGATCGCCGCTTCGCCACGGTGGCGCGAATGTCGGAGGTCAACCTCGCGCTCTACAAGACCTTCGTGCAGCCGGTGGTACGTGCCATGGTGACGCCGCACGTCGCCGACATGCTGTACCGGATGCATCCGGCGCGGCTGCAATACGAGCTCGTCTCCGACGCCAATCCGTTCCTCGCGCCGCTCGCCGCCGCGGCCGACCAGGTGCGGCAGCACCGCACGCCGGTCGACGCGCAGAATCCCTTCGTCGCCGCGCAGGAGACGATGTCCAAGCAGATCGTCGCCTCGCTCGACGCCTATCGCGACATCCGCGACGGGCTCACCGAGGCGATGTTCAAGGCGTTCTACGGCTCGCCGCTGGTGCAGGCCTTCTACGGCGTCGACCCGCAATCGGAAAAGCCGCTGCACCGGGCCGGCAAGAGCGCGCTGCACGGCGAGCTGGTGGCCCGCCGCATCGCCGAGCTGAAGGCGCATTTCTCCTCCGGCGGCCTGCGCGAGGCCGCGGTGCGGGCGATGATCTACATCGGGATGCCGCGCGGCGGCGTCGACGAGCGCGGCTTCGAGATGATCCGTCGCATCCGCGCCGCGAACGCGAACATGCAGACCGTGCCGCTCGCCCAGTTCAAGGCGCTGCTGCGCGAGCAGCTCTTCATGCTGCTGATCGACCAGGAGGCGGCCGTCGCGGCGATCCCGTCGCTGCTGCCGGACGACATGACGGTGCGGGCCGAGGCGATGGCGGTGATCCGCGACGTGATCACGGCGGCCGGCGCGCCGACCGGCGAGGTCGCGCTGCGGCTCGCCCGCATCGGCCGCATGTTCACGGGCGAGGCCGGCACGCCAGCCCTCACGGTCGTCGGCGGCCCGGCCGCCGGCCTGACCGCCCCGGACCGCGAGGCGTCGTGATCACGACCGGACCAGCTCTCGGAGGCAAGGTGCGATACGGCGTCTCCACGTCCGGTCGTCCCGGGGCGCGCCGTCAGGCGCGAGCCCGGGACCCATAACCCCTGTCTGTCGTGAGCAACCGGCACCGGGCGTATAGGTCCCGGTCTCGCGAACCTTCGGTTCGCGCCCCGGGACGACGAGACCGGGGATTCAGCAAAAGGAGACTCGGGCGCATGATCCCCGCCTACAAGGCCAAGATCCACGAAGGCAACCGCGGCCTGATCGTCGGTATCGCCAACGACCAGTCGATCGCCTGGGGCTGTGCCCGGGCGTTCCGGGCGCTGGGCGCCGAACTCGCCGTGACCTACCTGAACGAGAAGGCGAGGCCCTATGTCGAGCCGCTCGCCCGCGAGGTCGAGGCGGAGATCGTCATGCCGCTCGACGTGCGCGCTCCCGGCCAGATGGAGGCGGTGTTCGAGACCATCGCCAAGACCTGGGGCCGGCTCGACTTCGTCATCCACTCGATCGCCTTCGCGCCCAAGCAGGCGCTCGACGGCCGCGTCATCGACGTCGACCGCGAGGGCTTCCTCACCACGCTCGACGTCTCGTGCTGGTCGTTCATCCGCATGGCCAAGCTCGCCGAGCCGCTGATGACCAACGGCGGCGCGCTGTTCACCATGACGTATTACGGCAGCCAGCGCGTCGTCCAGCACTACAACATCATGGGCGTCGCCAAGGCGGCGCTGGAGAGCGCGGTGCGCTACCTCGCCGCCGAGCTCGGCCCGCAGGGCATCCGCGTGCACGCGATCTCGCCCGGCCCGCTGGCGACGCGCGCCGCCTCCGGCATCCCGGAGTTCGACGAGCTGCTCGAAAAGGCGCGCGGCAAGGCGCCGACCCACAAGCTGGTCTCGATCGACGACGTCGGGCTGGCCACCGCATTCCTGGCCCACGACGCCGCCCGCCTGATCACGGGCGAGACCCTCTATGTCGACGGCGGCTACAACATCGTGGATTGAGGCGGGCGGCGGCCACGACCTGTGAAGTGATCGCTTCGTCCGAAGGCGGGGCTCACCCCCCTCCCCAGCCCTCCCCCACAAGGGGGGAGGGAGCCGGCTGCGATGTGCCGCGACGTGATCACACGCCACGGATGATGCGATCACACGCCATGGATGACGTGATTCCTCAGACGCGATCCGCGCGACATCGGAACCGGCTCATACGCACGGCGCCTCGGCTCTTGCGTTCCCTCCCCCCCTTGGGGGGGAGGGACAGGGAGGGGGGTACAGCGCCGCTGCGGATCGCAAGCGGTAGCGAACCAGCATGGCGCCGACCGCGATCGTCCGTGGCCGCATGGTTCGAGACGCGATGCTTCGCATCGCTCCTCACCATGAGGAGATGGGTTCGTGTCCTGATCAGATCCCGTCCTGATCAGATCCTGATTCGCTCGGCCGCCGCGCGGGCGGCGGCTTCGAACGGCACCACCACGGCGCCGCAGGCCTTCGCGGTGTCCAGAAACGTCGAAAAGGCGCGCAGCATGGCGCCTCGGCCGATGACGGCGAGCGGCATGGCGCAGGTCAGCACACCGAAATTCACGCTGTCGCGCATCTGAAGAAGCTCGTCGCTCCAGTCCTGCATCATGGCGCGGGCCGGCGACGGCGGGTCGCCGCCGAGCGCCAGCACGATCGGCATCGTGATCAGGTCGGCCGCGGACGGACCCGGCACGACGGAGTCGGCGCACCGGCCTCGTGGCCACCAGTCCAGGCCGGTCCGGGATGCCTCGTAGCGGAAGCCGTTCTGCGCGAGCCATGGCCCCCAGCCGTCGACATCGCCCCCCGGCACGCGAAACCCGCGCGGGCTCGTCCCGGTGACCTGTCGGATCTGTTCGCGACCGTGCCCGACCGCAGCGACGTCGGGCGAGGTCGGCGCGAGAAGCGCGACCTCGTGGCCGTCGCGCACCAGGCGCTCGGCGAGCGCGCCGGTGAGCGCCAACGCCTCGCCCGGCACGAACCAGGTGGCGACGAGACCGCGGTCGCTCAGGAGATCGAGGACGCGAGCGGCGGCGACCGAGATGTCGTCCGCGTCACGAGTCTCATCCGTGACCATGGTGGCGCAGTCGCGCGACGCGACGAGATCGAAACCGAGGCAGACGAGATGACGCGGCACGGGCGGCTCCGGAGCGCGCCGCCGCGGCGACTTCGGGGTGTGGCGCGAGTCCCGCCGGCGCAGCGCCTTCCATAGCACGAACGCCGGCACGGATGCGGCGACGCCGATTCGGGATGCGGCTTCGGGATGCGGCGATGCCGGTACGGGGTGCGGCAAGCCGACGCCGACGCAGAAGGCCGTGCCGAACAGCAGCGGGACCGAGCACGGCGGACGGGTGACCCCGCCTGCGTGTCGGTCCGCCGGCAGCTATTGGTTTCATCGGGGGATCAATCCGGCCGCTCTGCGCGGAAGAGGTCCAAACGGCCGACGTCGATATCGATGAAACACCTCAATGGTATTTTAGAGGGTATACGACGGCGATTTACCGCGTTGACGACAAATCTCCGCAGTCGACTTCGAAGGGCCATCTCCATGGCCATTGAAAGGATAGCGTCGTATGATGGACGGTCAACGACGAACAACGCGTAGCCGCGGCGGTCTATCGCGCAAGCCGACAGCCCTATGCAGCGGCCCTCCGCCGTACAGACCCCCCGCCTCCCGCCCGCGTAGCCGCCGGGACCTACGGTTCATAGCCGCATTACGTTACGTATTGTAATAGGTTGACACTCAGGGATGTAAAGAGTGCATTACGCATATGACGTCCGTGGTTTTCATAGATAGGTTTTCATGACGCAGTATCGGCCGCCTCCGGGCACGACGATCGCAGCGTGAGCTTGCCGAAAACCCTGGCCGGCATCTCGACCGAGCGCAGCCGTGTGTACCCGCTTGTGCGGGCTTGCGGCGTCGCCGCGGTCTTGTGGTCGCCCGGCGATCCCGGGCGCAGCAGTGGCGCGACGCCACGACGCGCCGGAGCAGCGGCCCGCCGCCCCGCCCGGCAACTTGGGAGCTCAGAGACGATGGCTGACCGAAGCATCTCCGGTCTGAGTGAGGACGAGGCGCTGGAGTTCCACGCCCAGTTCAAGACCACCTTCACCGCCTTCCTGGTGATCTGCGCGTTCGCCCACGCGCTGGTCTACATCTGGAAGCCCTGGTTCTGAGTCGAGGAGAACACGATGTCCAATCCGCAGGACGACTACAAGATCTGGCTGGTGATCAACCCCTCGACCTGGCTGCCGGTGATCTGGATCGCCGCGCTGCTCGTCGCGGTCGCCGTGCACGCCTTCGTGCTGAACAACCCGCGCTACAACTTCATCGACATGAAGACGGCCTCCGAGCAGCCGGTGAAGAAGTGAGCGACGGCCTCCGGTCCGCATCGGCAGCGTGACCGGAGCCGATACGGAAACGGGGACGCCCGCGGGCGTCCCCGTTTTCGTTTCGAGACCCGTTCCGTGTCTTGGCGGATGTTCCGCCGGCCGCCGCCTCAGCGCCCGCGCAAAAACGGCAGCACGCTCGCCAAGAACTCCTCGGGCGCCGTCTGAGAGCAGGCGTGGCCGCCCCACGGCAGCGTGGCGAGCCGGGCGCCCGGTATCCCGGCGGCGAGCTCCTCGGACAGATGGGGCGGCGTGATCAGGTCGTCGGCGGCGCAGACGACGAGCGTCGGCGCCGTGATCTCGCCCATCCGGGCGCGCCGGTCGAAGCCGACGATCATGTCGATGCGGGCCGCGATGTCGTCGGCCTCGGTGGCGGCCGGGTCGTCGATCTCGGTCAGCAGGCGGCGGCGCACCTTGAAGCAGTGGGCGAAGTGCGCGTCCGGCCCCGCCCAGCCCGCATACAGCACCAGCCGGTCGAGCCGCGCGGCATAATCCTGCGCCATCACCTGGCCGACGGCGGCGCCGGTCGAGTGGCCGACCAGGCTGCAGCGGGCGATGCCGAGATGGCCGAGCAACGCATCGAGATCGGCGGCGAGCGCCTCGACCGAGTGAGTCGTGCGGCGCGACGTCGAGCGTCCGGTCGCGACGTGATCGTGCAGCACCACCGTGAAGGCACGGGCCAGCACCGGCACGATGTTGGCCCAGTAGTCGCCGCGACCGCCGAGGCCCGACACCAGCACGAGCGGCGGCCCGCTCCCCGTCACCTCGTAGAACAGCGCACCGTCCGGGCGTTCGAGCATCGGCATGACCAACGTCCTCTCGGTCGGGTCCGCACCGTCGCCGGCACGGTCGTGTTGGTGGGGTCTGCTCGCCGCGCTCGCCCCGGCTTCCGCTCATTCCCGCGAAAGCGGGAATCCAGGGGCGATATGTCGAGGTGACGCGACGAGCGGCCCCGGGGTCCCCGCCTTCGCGGGGACGAGCGGAGAATCGCTGCCGGGCCGGCGGGATGCAATACGCCGCCGCCCGGCGCGACTCACTCCGGCTTGATGTTGGCGGCGCGAATCAGCTCCGCCCACTTGGCGGTCTCGGCCTTGATGAACGCGGCGAACTCCTCCGGCGTGCCGCCGGCCGGCTCGCTCGCCTGCGACACGATGCTGTCGCGCACGTCCGGCATCTGCAGGATGGCGTTCAGCTCCTTGTTGAGGCGGGCGACGATCGCCGGCGGCGTTCCCTTCGGCGCGATGACGCCCTGCCAGTTGTACGATTCGAAGCCCGGCAAGCCCGCCTCGGCCATGGTCGGCACGTTGGGCAAGAGGCTCACGCGATGGCTCGAGGTGACGGCGAGCGGCTTGATCTTGCCGGCCTCGATCGACGGCAGCGCCGCGTAGCCCATCTCGAACATCATGGCGATATGGCCGGCGAGCAGGTCGGTCGCGGCGTTGCCGCCGCCCTTGTAGGGCACGTGGACGATCTGGATGCCGGCCTGGCGGCCGAACATCACGCCGGAGAGATGATGCGCGCCGCCGACGCCGGACGAGCCGTAGGTGATCTTGCCGGGCTCCGCCTTCGCCTTGGCGATCACGTCGGCGACGCTGGTGATGGCTTGGTTCGGCGCGGCCGAGAGGACGAGCGGCGAGCGCTCGATCAGGATCACCGGCACCACGTCGGTCGCCGGATCGTAGGGCAGCTTGCCGAGCAGCGAGATGTTGACGGCGAGCGGGGCGAGATTGCCCATGCCGATCACCGAGCCGTCGGCCGGCGCCTTGGCGATCGCCGCGGTGCCGAGCACGCCGCCGGCGCCGGTCTTGTTGTCGATGATCACGGTGGCGTCGAGCGCCTTGCCGAGCTTTTCCGCGATCTTTCGCGCCCGGATGTCGGCGAAGCCGCCGGCCGCGTAGGGCACGACCAGCGTCACCTGGCGGGCCGGATAGTCGGCTGCGCCTTGCGCCCGCGCGGCGGGCGCGGCGAGGGACAGAGCAGCAAGAACGAGAGCGAGTGTGCGGACGAACGTCACGACGAGCTCCTTCCAAAGACCAGTCCAGACGAGGGCGCCGTCAGGCGGCGGCCTCCCGCGACCCGACCGACACCGCGTCGGCGGGCACGAAGACGAATCCTTCCATCAAACGGCGGGCGGTGCGGCTGAGCACCGCCTTGTCGACCGTGACGGTGCCGTCGCGGGTCGAGGCAGCGGCGCCGACCGGCAGCACGCCGGAGGCGTGGCCGAGCCGCACCATGCGGTCCGCCGACGCGACGCCGCCGAGGAGGTCCGCCACCAGCGTGCCGGGCAGCGCGGCGGCGACCGCGAGCGCCACGGCGCCGGTGCCGGTGAGTGCGTGATGCAGCTTGCCCATCGAGATCATGCGGGCGACGAGGTCGACATCGGCGGCCGCGACTCGCCGGCCGTCCGACGCCACGTAATCGGCCGGCGGGCCGACCAGCGCCACCTTGGGGGTCGCCGGGCGGTTCGCGGTCGCCTCCGCGGCCGTCGTCGCGAGACCCATGGCGACCGCGCCGGCGGCCCGCACCGCCTCGCAGCGGGCGAGGAAATCCGCGTCGCCGTTCGCCTGCGCCTGCGCCAGCGCCGCCGGCACGCCGAGCGCGGCCGCGGCGACGATCACGGTCGGGTTGCCGGCGTCGACCAGGCTCGCCCGGACCGGACCGAGGCCCGGCACCTCCAGCGTATCGACGGCGCGGCCGGTCGGCAGCACGCCGGCCGCGCCGCCGCCCGGGTCCATGAACTCGAGCCTTATCTCGGCCGCGTCGAAGGCGACGCCGTCGAGCGCGAACCGGCCGGCCTCCAGCACCTCGCCGTCCTGCACCGGCACATGGGCGACGATGCGCTTGCCGAGATTGGCCTGCCACAGCCGCACGGCGCGCACCCCATCCGGCCCGGCCGGCACCAGCCCCTGAGAAATCGCGAAAGGTCCGACCGCCGTGGTGAGGTTGCCGCAATTGCCCGACCAGTCGATCAGCGGCTGATCGATCGCCACCTGGCCGAACAGATAGTCGACGTCGCAGTCGGGCCGCGCCGAGGGCGAGACCAGCACCACCTTGCTGGTGCTCGAGGTCGCCGCGCCCATGCCGTCGATCTGCTTGCCGTAGGGGTCGGGACTGCCGGTCACGCGCAGCAGAATGCGGTCACGCGCCGCCGGATCGGCCGGCAGGTCGCGGGCGTGGAAGAACACGCCCTTGCTGGTGCCGCCCCGCATGTACACGGCCGGGATGCGCGACGCCCTCATCTGCAGTCCTTCGGTGTTCGGCGAGGATCGCGGCGAACGCCGCGCCCCACCATGCCGCCGTCGCCGATGCGCCGCAAGGGGATGCAGGGCGGCCGACACCGCGCCCGGGACACGAGGCCTGTGGCGGACCGCACGAGAAACGCGCTAGTGAACGACCATGCGGCCGACGACGGCCGCGGGAGTGTGCGAATGACCTATCTCGTCTCCTCCGATCTGCCCACCGCGCCGGCCGGCCGGCGGCTGCGCGCCCTGCTCGCGCGGCCCGGCATCGTCCAGATGCCCGGCGCCCACAATGGGCTCGCCGCCCTGCAGGCGAAAGCGGCCGGGTTCGAGGCGCTGTATCTCTCCGGCGCCGCCATGACGGCCTCGATGGGCCTGCCCGATCTCGGCATCATCACGGTCGACGAGGTCGCCTTCTTCATCCGCCAGATCGCCCGCGCCTCCGGCCTGCCGCTGCTCGCCGACGGCGACACCGGCTACGGCGAGGCCCTCAACGTCATGCACATGGTGCGGGTCTTCGAGGACGCCGGCGCGGCCGCGGTCCACATCGAGGACCAGCTCCTGCCGAAGAAATGCGGCCACCTCAACGACAAGAAGCTCGCCGACCCGGCCGAGATGGCGGCCAAGATCCACGCCGCGGCGCGGGCGCGGCGCGACCTCGTGATCGTCGCCCGCACCGACGCGGCGGCGAGCGAAGGCCTCGACGGCGCCGTCGCGCGCGCGAAGCGCTACGTCGCGGCGGGCGCCGATGCGATCTTCCCGGAGGCGCTGACCACGCCGGAGATGTTCAAGGCGTTCGCGGAAAAAATGCCGGGCGTGCCGCTGCTCGCCAACATGACCGAGTTCGGCCGCACCCCGTTCATCACAGCGGCCGAGTTCGAGGCGCTCGGCTACAAGATGGTGATCTGGCCGGTGTCGGCGCTGCGCTGTGCCGCCAAGGCGCAGGAGGAGCTCTACGCGACGCTGGCCCGCGACGGCGTCGCCTCCGCCATGCTGGCGCGGATGCAGACACGCGCCGAGCTCTACGCGACGATCGGCTACGCCGACTACGAGGCGCTCGACTCCTCGATCGTCGCCACCGTGGTCCCGCAGATGCCCGACTCCGGCCGCGCCGGCGGCGCCGCGCGAGACGACACGCGCTGAGTGCTTGCAACGCCGGTCGCCGCGGCTAGTCTCGGGGCGCCCCCGGCAAGGAGGAGGCACGGCGTGCCCAGAGATCCGGACCAGGACGACGATCGGGCGGGCGCCGGCGTACGCTCGGTGCAGCTCGCCCTCGACGTGCTGGAGGCGATCGCCTTCTCGGGCGACGAGCTCGGCGTCACCCAGCTCGCCGAGCGGCTCGACGTCACCAAGGGCTCGGTGCATCGCCATCTGCACACGCTGGTGGAGCGCGGCTATCTCACCCAGAACCCGGCGACGACCCGCTATGCCATCGGCCCGAAGAGCCGGCTGCTCGCCCGCTTCGCACCCGACGCCGACCTGATACAGGTGGCCGAGGGGCCGATGCGCGAGCTGCGCGACCGGCTCGGCCACACGGTCGTGCTCTCGGCGATGACACCGCGCGGCGCCCTGGTGCTGACCACGATCGCCTCCACGTCGCCGATCGAGATCGGCGTGCGGCCGGGCAGCGAGCTGCCGTTCCACGCCTCCGCCCAGGGCAAGGTGCTGCTCGCTTTCGCGCCGCGTCCCGTGCAGGAGCGCATCCTCTCGCGCAAGCTCGAGCGCTTCACCGAGCACACGATCGTCGCGCGCGAGCGGCTCGAGGCCGAGCTGATCCGCATCGCCCGCCAGGGTTTCGCAGCGGCGCCCGAGGAGGTGCTGCTCGGCGTCAACGTGATGGCGGCGCCGATCTTCGACGAGCGCGACAGCTGCATCGGCGCGCTGGCGATCGTCGGCTCGATCCAGTTCCTGCCCGCGGAACCCGAGGACGAGACGATCGCGGCCCTCAAGGATTACGCCCAGCAGATCTCGCGGCGCTTCGGCCAGGGCCGCAGCCCCGGCCTGTCGGTCCCGGTGTCGGCGCCGCGAACGGCACGGCGGGGGTGAGAGAGAACGGCTGACATCGCAGGAGCACCGTCGTTCCGGGGCGCGCCCCAAACAGCTCCGGCATGCGCGGCTTTCCCCCACCCCCGACCCCTCCCC